>JAAFHS010000147.1 GCA_013298485.1 Rhodobacterales bacterium | reverse complement strand
AGTTGACGGCGCTGATCGAACGCCGCGGCAGGCCGGGGATGATCGTTTCTGACAACGGGACGGAACTGACCTCGAACGCGATCCTGAAGTGGTGCGCCGAGCACAAGATCGAATGGCACTACATCGCGCCAGGCAAGCCGATGCAGAATGGCTTCGTGGAAAGCTTCAACGGCCGGATGCGGGATGAGTTTCTGAACGAGACGCTGTTCCGCAACCTGGCCCATGCCCGTGAACTGATCACCGTCTGGATCGCCGACTACAACACCGCGCGGCCCCATTCAGCCCTCGGATACCAAACCCCGGCAGGCTTCGCGCTGCACCTGACCACCGCAATCGCCCGACCCGCTGCACGCGATGAGGGTTCCGCGCGCCGGGCGATTGCTCAACCCGCGCCGATCGGCGCAAATGACCACAGGGCTCCGGTCGTGGCTGGATGAAAGACCCGTGGCAGGTCACTGGTCCGAAGCCAGTACTGCGATACGCCCGTCATCCTGCTGACGATCAAGTTCCCGTGGCGCCACGCGCCGCCTCAGTATCTGCGGATCCTGAAAACCTATGCCTTTCGTGCGTCTGATTTCAAATTCGTCGACGCCACCTTCGGCCCGCTGACCGACATAGCACTGGCCGACGACACGGCTTACGAGACGTCCGAGATCGACATGCTGCCGCCGATCAGGGTGCGTTGCTTCGCGGGTCTCGATGAACATCCGTTCGAATTCCTTGGGCAAGAAACTAAGTAATCGTCTTCCGAACCCAGAGAAGGTTGGACCGCAGTGCTCTGCGCACCGCCGGTTTGGAATAGGACTGGGCACGGCCCCGTTGCCGCCACGGTAGGACAGCGCCGGTTCTCTCGGCGAGATATTTCAGGGCAACAGCGCCGCGATTTCGCGGCGGAAGGGGAGGGCATCGCCGATGGGGTCTGCGTCCATCTCTTCGCCGTAGCGCCGCCCGGCATAGGTGGCCCAGGCAATCGGGCCGGGGGCTGCGGCATCGCCGATCAGTTTCAGTGTCTGAATGCCGCTCGCCTGCCAATCCAAGGCGCGGGTTGCGTGAAACAGCGCATCTTGGGGCAGGCGCGATGTCACCATGACGACAGCCTCTGTGGGCAGCGCAGTTTCGGCCCCGGTCCATGTGCAGGCCAGCGTCACGGCCTGCGCGCCGATGGTTTCAGGCGCGTGCGACAGATGCAGCCGCACGCCGATCTGCATCAGGCGGCGCTGGATCGTCGCCTGTTCCAGCGTGTTTTCCGTCCAGCTGGCGACTTTCACATCCGGCGTGACAAAGTCCACCGTGCAGCCGCGCGCGATGAGCAGTTCGGCAATGACCGAACCCATGTAGAAATGATCGTCATCATAGACCACCACGCGCCCGCTCGTGGGCCCTTGACCTGCCATCAGGTCATCCGGTGTCCAGATCGGCATCGCCGTATCCGTCGTGATGCCGAACAGATGGTGCCGTGCGACGACATCGCGCCGCCAGTGGGCGCCTGTCGCAATCGCCACATGCTGCGCGCCCATGTCGAGCACATCCTGCGGCGACAGGCGGCTGTCGCGGTAAACCTCGACATTCGGCATCGGCGCGATCTGCCCGGTGCGGTAGTCGGCCACGCGCCCCCAGGCCGAAAGACCCGGCAACATGCGTTCGCGCGCCACGCGGCCGCCCAAAGTGTCCGTCGCCTCGGCCAGTGTCACGCGGTAGCCGCGCTTGCCCAGTTGCAGTGCGGCCTCAAGCCCCGCAGGCCCGGCACCGACGATCAGCACGGTATCGGATTGGCCTTTGGCGCGCGCGCGCTCGGGGTGCCAGCCCTTGCGCCATTCCTCCATGAACGCCGTATTCTGGGTACACCGGCTGATGGCACCCGTCATGTCGCCCGTCACGCAGATGTTGCAGCCGATACATTCGCGGATGTCGTCAAACCGCCCCTCTTCGATCTTTTTCGGCAGGAACGGATCGGCGATCGAGGGCCGGGCCGCACCGATGAAATCAAGGATGCCCGATTTCACCTGCCGAACCATCGCATCGGCAGAGGTAAAGCGCCCGACGCCAACAACGGGTTTCGATGTCAGCGCCTTGATCCCCTGCACGAGGCTTTCCTGATGCCCTTCGGCGGTAAAGCGGGACGTGCCTGAACACTGCTCCCATGTGCCATGCGCGAGATCCCACAGATCGGGCAGATCGCCGTGCATTTCGATGAAATCGCGCACTTCTGCGTTGGAAAAGCCCATCTTGCCCGCCTCATGCAACGACAGGCGCAGGGTGATGGCGAGTTCGCCTTCCGTTTCATCCCGGGCATCTTGAACGATTTCGCGGATGAACCGCGCGCGGTTCTCCAATGACCCGCCATATTCATCGGTGCGGTGGTTGTAGGCGCGGGAAAGGAAATGCTGCAGGATGCCAAAGCCATGCGCACCGTAAAGGCAGATCAGGTCGAACCCGGCTTGCTGGCTGCGGCGAAAAGCGTTGCGGAACCAGCGGCGCAGATCGCGGATATCCTGTTTGTCCATCGTGCGCGCCTGCACGGGGTCGGGCGTGAAGGTCAGGATCGGGCCGCCCGAGACGGCAAGGGGGACTTCGCGGGTGTAAAGATTGGGGCCATTGATGCCGGAATAGGCGAGTTGAATGCCCGCGAGCGCGCCGTGGGATTTCATCGCATCGGCCATCTTGGCGAGGGCCGGGATATCGCGGTCATCCCACAGATGCTGTTCGATAAAGGGCGTGATTTCGGAGGAGTGGTGGATTTCGGTCTGTTCGGTGAAGATCACGCCCCAGCCGCCTTCGGCTTTCGTGCGGCGCATTTCGGCGACGGCGGAGGGGTCACGGTAGCCGCCGCCATTGCAATGGGGCACCTGATAGAAGCGGTTCTTTGCGACTTTCGGCCCGATCTGCACGGGTTCGAAAAGGATATCGTATTGTGTGGGGCGGGCGTCCTTGGGCATGGCTTAGACCTTTCGGAAATCCGTACTTTGGGTTGAGATGCGGGCGGGATCGGCATCAGGCACATCAGCGATCAGCAGGGCAGGGTGTTCGCCCGCCTGCGCCAGCACCTCGCCATGCGGGCCTGCGATCAGGCTGCCGCCGACGTAGGTGAGATCGCCTTCGGTGCCGCAGTAATTGGCATAGGCGATGGTGATGCCATGGTTTGCGGCCATTGCGGGGACGGTCGCGCGCACGACATGGGTGAAGGGCAACATGTTGGCCGTGGGGACAAGGAAAAGGGTGGCCCCGCGCGCGGCCAAAGCTGCGACATGCGGGGCGAATTCGATGTCATAGCAGATCAGGATCGTGGCCTTTGTGCCTGCGAGATCGAACAGCACATAGTCATCTCCTGCCGTGTAGATCGCCTTTTCGCGCGGACCATACAGCTGGATCTTGCGGTAATGCGCGAGGGTCCGGCCATCGGGCCCGATCGCGATTGCCGCGTTATGGGTGCGATCACCATCGCGTTCGGCATAGCCCGTGACCAGACCGCAGCGGGCCTTTGCGGCCAGTGCGGACAGGTTCGCAATCCATGCGCCGGAGCGTGGCTGGGCCTGTGCTGCGATGTCATTCTGGTTGTAGCCCGGCAGATACACCTCCGGGGCCACCAGCACAGTAGCGCCCGCAGCGCCTGCGGCAGCCAAGGCAGGGCCAAGAGTGGCGAATGCCGCTTCTGCGTTCCCCGACGGGGATGCGCCTTGCCAGACGGCGAGCTTCATGCCCGACACCGGGGGGGCGTCTGCCCCCCGGACCCCCCGAGGATAGTTGAGAACAGAGGAAGATGCATCGTTGATCCAAGACAGTGGCGCGCGCACCGCCCCGAAACGGGCGGCGCGCTGTTGGGTTATTTCTTTAGGTTGGTCCAGATCGCGTCATAAAGCTGCTGGGTTTCCTGATCGCAGGCTTGGGCGAAAACGCCGGGTGTCGCATCTGCGGGCGGGTTGTTTTCCGGGCTGGTGCGGATCGCCTCATCCAGGAACGGCTCCACCCCCGTGACGCCGGACGTGTAGGCGGCATAGTTGGTGACGGCAGCGGCATTTTCGGGATCGAGCAGGAAGTTCATGAACAGAAGCGCGTTTTCGCGGTTCGGTGCATCGGCCAGCAGCACCATGTTGTCCATCCAGACGACATGGCCTTCGGTCGGATAGACATATTCGACATTGGCCCCTTCGGCGCGGGCCTTGGCGGAAAAGCCATTGTAGATCATGCCCGCCGCCGCATCGCCCGAGACGAGCACATCCTTGGCGGTATCCGACCCGAAGCTGGCCCAGTATTGTTTGGCATTCAGCAGCATGTCGTTCAACGCTTTCAGCTGTTCACGGTCGGACGTGCATTGCGGGATGCCGAGATAGAGCGAGCCAAGGATCAGCACCTCGTTCTGGCTATCCAGCACATTGATCTTGCCCTGCAGTTCAGGCGGCGGGTTGAAGATGGTCGCAAGGCTGGAGATATCGCCCTGATACACATCGCGGTTCACCGAAAAGGACGTGGTGCCCCACTGGTAGGGGATGGATGATGTGCGGCCCGGATCAAACGGCACATCGCGCCATTGCGGGGCGATATTGGCAAAGTTCGGCATCTCATCCTGTGTGAAGGTATCCAGCATCCCGTCGGCCTTCATGATGCCGACCATGAAATCGGCGGGCACGGCCACGTCATACTCCCCGAGCTTGCCCGCTTTCAGCGAGGCCAGCATGGATTCGTTGGAATCGTAGGTGTCGATGGTGACCGTGATGCCGGTTTCTGCGGTGAATTTGTCGACCAGTTCCTGCGGGATGTATTCGAACCAGTGGTAGATTTTCAGCTCGCCCTCGGCGAAGGCGGGTGCGGCGCACAGAATGGCCGCGGCGGTAATGAGAATGGTTTTCATGCGGCAGTCTCCTTGTTGGTTTACGGGGTCTTTTGCCCCTTGCGGTTGATGAGGTAGGCGAGTGTCACGAACAGTACGGATGTGAGCAGCATCAGCGTCGAGATTGCCATGATATTCGGCTTGATCCCCTGCTTGACAGAACCGAAGATCGCCGTGGGCAGGGTTTCCATCCCCGCACCCTTGACGAAGTTGGTGATGATGAAATCGTCAAGGCTGATGATGAAGGCCAGAAGATAGCCCGACATGATGCCCGGCATCATCAGGGGCAAAAGGATCAGCCGGAACGCCTGCCAGCGCGTGGCATAAAGATCGCGGGCGGCCTGTTCGTAGGTATCTTCGATGCCCTGCAGGCGGGCGGCAATGGGCAGATAGGCGAAGGGAATGCAGAACGTCAGATGCGCCAGCAGGATGGTCAGGTACCCGGTCGACAGCCCGATGGCGGAAAAGAAGATGAGTGTTGATACCGCGATGACGATTTCCGGCACCATCAGGGGCAGGTTGATCAGGGCGAATGTCGCCTGTTTGCCGCGGAATTGCCCGCCGCGCACCATGGCCACGGCTGCGGCGACCGCAATCAGGGTGGCCCCAGATGCCGCCAGAAATGCAATGCTGAGCGAGTTGCGCGCGGCGGCACCAAAACGCGCAGCCTCCAGCCCGGTAAAGACATCGACATACCAGTGCAGTGAAAAGCCGCCCCATGTGGTGATCGAGTTCGATCCGTTAAAGGAATAGACCATCACCACGATCAGCGGTGCGTAAAGCAGCACCAGGCAGCCGATCGTCATCGGCAGAAAGCCCGGATAGTGGCGCAGACCCTTCATCGCGCCTCCGCCTTTGTGGCCGCGCGGGCGTAGGCGATCAGTACGATCAGAACGAGGCTCATCAGGATCATCGCGACAGCTGCACCAAAGGGCCAGTTGCCTTGCGCGCCTTTGAACTGCTCCTCGATCAGGCTGCCGATCATGAAGGTTTTCGCCCCCCCCAGCAGGTCGGGGGCCAGAAACGCGCCGAGGGATGGCACGAACACCAGGAGGCATCCCGCGATGATGCCAGGGCGCACGATGGGCAGGACAATCTCGCGCAGGATTGTCCAGCGTCCCGCGTAAAGGTCGGCTGCAGCCTCGGAATAGGCAAAATTATAGCGTTCGACCGCCGCGTAGATCGGCAGGACCATGAAGGGCAGATAGCTGTAAAAGAGGCCGAGCTGCACGGCGAGATTGGTATTGACCAAGGGCAGCGGCCCTGATGTCAGCCCGATGCCCATCAACGCCTCGTTCAACGGGCCGGTATCGCGGATCAGGAATTTCAGGCTGACCGTGCGGATCAAAAGGTTGACCCAATAGGGAATGGTGATCAGGAAAAGCCAGACGCCGCGGCTTTGCGCGGGCCGCGTGGCGATGAACCAGGCGGTCGGAAAACCCACGATCAGGCATAGCAGGGTGGCGAGGGCGGCCTGCCAGATGGAGCGCCAGAATATGCTGATATAGGTCCATTCGATCTGGGGGGCCTCATCCCCGAACAGGCCTCGGGTGACAAAGAACTGGTCATAGGCCGCAAGGCTGAAATCCCAGATAACGCCCCCCCGGAATTCCTTGGTCAGCACCGAATAGATCGCCATCACCGCCACCGGGACCAGCATGAAAAGACCGATTACCACCCATGTCGGCAGCAGCAATGGCGCGGTCAGGCCGCGATATCCGGATCGATCCGCCATCAGTCGGCCAAAAGGCGCGCGGCACCTTCCTCCAGCCGCAGATTGATGCGGCTTCCGGGTGCGGGCACTGTGGCGCGCGCCGAGTTCTGCAGGCGGATGTGGAAAGGCTGGCCACC
>JAAFHS010000146.1 GCA_013298485.1 Rhodobacterales bacterium | reverse complement strand
AAGGCCGTGCCCCCCGATGCGTCAAAGGGCGGCGAGACCTCCACCAGATCGGCCCCCACTATACTCACCCCCGCCAACCCCTGCGCCACCTGCAGCGCCTGCCAGCTTGACGGTCCCCCCACCTCGGGCGTGCCTGTCCCCGGCGCAAAGGTCGGATCGACGAAATCGATGTCATAGGTCACATAGGTCTCGCCCGTCCCCACGATAGCGCGCGCCTCGGCCATCACATCCGGCGCACCCCGCGCATGAAATTCCTGAATGGGGATGATCCGGATGCCATGCGCCGCCGCGAAGTCCCAATCCTCCCGCCCATAAGCCGTGCCCCTGATCCCGATGATCACATAGCGCGCAGGGTCCACCAGCCCCTCTTCCACCGCGCGGCGGAACGGTGTCCCATGGGTATAGCGCCCGGTGCCAAAATAGACATCGTTCAGGTCCGTATGGCTGTCGAACTGGATCAGGCCCAAAGGCCTGTCCCGCCCCAGCGCCCGCAGGATCGGCAGGGTGCACAGATGATCGCCCCCGCCTGTCAGGGGACGGATGCCCGCCGCCCGCACGGCCCGGTAGAACGCCTCCATCCGCGCCATGCTGTCGTGCAGATCGCCGGGGTTCGGCGCCACATCCCCCAGATCGGCGCATCGCGCGGCCTCAAACGGGCGCACCCCCGTGATGCCGTTTTCCGCCCGGATCATGGTCGACGCATCGCGCAACTGCCGCGGCCCGTGCCGCGCCCCCGCCCGGTTCGTCGTGCCCCCGTCCCAGGGTGCCCCGATCAGCCCGATCTGCACCTCGCGCAGGCGCGGATGATCAAGGGGCACATGCGGCAGCCGCATGAACGTCGGTATCCCCGCAAACCGCGGCAGATCAAGGCCCGAGACCGGCTGAAAGAAGTCATCCACCACGCCAGCATCCCCCCTGCGATTCCCATCGCCCCGCACCCTGCCCCGCCCGCGTCCCGATCACAACAGCGTCGGTCGGGGCTCATCCCGGTTCCCCCTCCACGGCGGCGTCGAACCCCGCCCGGTCGCCCCAACATCCCCAAAACCCTCTCCATCCGTTGTAGACGCTTTGTAGATGCGTTGTAGATGCGCTATACACGCTTCCAGCCGGCCCCGCAGCCTTTGCGGGAAAACCGCCAATCCGGCCAGACGGGCCTTGACCCGTCACCCCGCAATCGCGTCTAACCACCCTCGGTGCCTGCAATGCACCCGCATGGAGAGCCTGATGTTCAACAAGACCGATGCCACCGCCGCCCCAGATCGTCCGGATCGCACCCCCGACCGGGCCACGCCCAGCGGCAAGACCTCGGTTCTGGGGGCGGACCTCAAGATCACGGGCGAGATCACCTCTGCCGGCAACATCGAAGTGCAGGGCGATATCGACGGCACGATCACGGCACGCGGCCTTGTCGTCGGCCCCGAGGGCAAGGTCACGGGCATCGTGACGGCAGATACGGTCGAGGTGAAGGGCCGCCTTGACGGCAAGGTCACCTCCAAGGCGTTTTCGCTGCGCTCCACCGCCGTGGTCGCGGCGGATGTGACTTACAGCAGCATCATCATCGAAAACGGTGCCTCGATCGAAGGCCGGTTCATCAAGGCCAAGACCTGATCACGCCATGTTTCAAATGTGTTAACGCGCCTGGGCAGAAATTGCCCAATGCGTTGATAGATAAGACGAATGTATGTAAATTGACAGCCGTCAATTTTATGTCTTCTGTGGCCTCCGGCGGATGAAACGATGACCGACCCGATCCTTCTGCGCGCGGATTTGGGCCCTGTCGCCCGCCTGACGCTGAATGCCCCCGCCACGCTCAACGCTTTGTCCGATGCAATGCTGGCGGCCCTGCAGGCGGAACTCGCGCGCCTTGCCATGGACCCCGCGATCCGCGTTGTCATCCTCGGCGGTGCGGGCAAAGCGTTCTGCGCGGGCCATGATCTGCGCGAGATGCAGGCGGCGCGCGCGGGCCCTGACAAGGGGGCGGCCTACTTTACCGATCTTTTCACCCGCTGCGCCACCCTGATGCAGGCCATCACCGCCCTGCCCCAACCTGTCATTGCGCAGGTCCACGGGATTGCCACGGCGGCAGGCTGCCAGCTGGTCGCGACCTGCGATCTGGCGGTGGCGGCCACGGGCACGCGGTTTGGCGTCAACGGGGTGAACATCGGCCTTTTCTGTTCCACGCCCATGGTCGCGCTGACCCGCAACATCGCGCCCAAGATCGCGTTCGAGATGCTGACAACCGGCGAATTCATCAGCGCCGCCCGCGCGGCGGAGGTCGGCCTGATCAACCGCATCGCGGCCCCGGATACGCTGGCGGATGACACGCTCGCCCTGGCCAATACCATCGCGGCCAAGCTGGGGGCGGTGGTGAAAATCGGCAAACGCGCCTTTTACGATCAGGCGGATATGACTGTGGCGGCTGCCTATGCCCACACGGGTGCGGTGATGGTTGAAAACATGCTGTGGCGGGATACCGATGAAGGCATCAGCGCCTTTCTGGAAAAGCGCAGCCCCGACTGGCCGCAGGGCTAAATCCCGTAAATCCCGCGGAACTTCGCCTCAAGATAATCCAGCAACGGCCCCTCGGTGGGCGCAGACCCGCAGGCGCGTTCGACCACTTCGCGCGGCGGATAAAGCCCGCCATGCACCTGCAGATTGGCCCGCAGCCAGCCCGTTGCCGCCGTGGTATCGCCGCGCGCCAGCTGCGCATCCAGATCGGGCACTGCCGCGCGCAGGGCCTGATGCAGGCAGCCCGCATAGACATTGCCCAGCGTATAGGTCGGGAAATACCCGAACAGGCCGACCGACCAGTGCACGTCCTGCAGCATGCCGTTGGATGGCTTGTCCACCATCACACCGAAATCGGCGAGGAACCGGTCATTCCACGCAGCCTCGATATCCGCCACGGCCAGATCGCCCCGGATCAGGCTGCGTTCCAGATCAAAACGCATCATCACATGCAGATTGTAATGCACCTCATCCGCTTCGGTCCGGATATAACCCGACTGCACCCGGTTGACCGTGCCATGGAAATCATCCGCGCGCAGGCCGAAATCCCCGAATGTCGCAACCATCCGCCCGTGCAGCCAGCCGGTGAACGCACGGCTGCGGCCCAGCTGGTTTTCATAGATGCGGCTCTGGCTTTCATGCACGCCCATCGACACACCCGCCCCCAGCGGCGTCAGCGCATAGGCCGGATCGATCCCCTGTTCATAGCAGGCATGGCCAACCTCGTGGATCGTCGAATAGAAACAGTTGAAGGGATCGCCCTCTGCCACGCGCGACGTGATGCGCACATCCGCGCCCGAGCCGGAGCTGAACGGATGCACCGCAAGATCAAGCCGCCCCCGGTTCCAGTCATAGCCAAAGGCGCTGGCCAGCTCACGCGACAGTGCCATCTGGCCGGTGGCCGGAAAGCTGCCCTGCAAGGGCGCAGGCTGGTAGGCCGCCCCCAGCACAGCCGCGCGCAAGGCCACCAGACGCGGGCGCATGCGGTCGAACATCGCGCCGATACTGGCCGCGGTGGCACCCGGTTCGTAGTCGTCAATCAGCGCATCATAGAGATCACCCCCCTGTGCCAGCGCCGCCGCCTCTTCGCGCCGCAGGCGGATCACCTCGGCCAGCGTCGGCAGGAAAGCGGCCACATCATCACGCGCCCGCGCATCGGCCCAGATGCCCTGCGCCATGCTGGTCACGCGCGCGATCTCTTGCGCCAGCGCCGCTGGCACCTTGGTCGCGCGGTCAAAACTGCGCCGGATATGGCGCAGCTGGGCTGCCGCCACCGGGCCATCCGCGACAGCCTGCGCCAGCCAGTCGCCCATGCGCGGATCGGTGCGCCGTGCGTGCAGCACGCCCTCCATCGCCGCCATTTCCTCGGACCGCTGTTCGGCGGCCCCGCGCGGCATCATGGTTTCCTGATCCCAGCCCAGCCTGCCTGCCACCTGCGCCAGCGCCTCGGTCTCGCGCTGATGCGCCAGAAGATCGGTATAGGCGGTCATGCTGTTCCCTTCCGGATCGATCCTGCCATCGGATATTGCGCCAGGTGCCGCGCGCGGATGATCAGCACCCACAGGACCACCGCACCCACCTGATGCGTCAGGGCAATATGGACCTGTGCAAGGTGCAGCACGGTGGCCACGCCAAGGACCATCTGCACGACCAGCATCCCCATCACCGCATGAAACGCCATGCGTGTCGTGCCGTGCACCGACTGCCGTCCGCGCAGCCACAGGACAATCCCGAACGCAAACAGCCCATATCCCGACATGCGGTGGATGAACTGCACCAGACCTGCGTTCTCATAGATCGCCGTCCAGGCGGGCCGCCCCGGCACATAAAAGGCGTCAGCCGGAAAGAAGCTGCCGTTCATCAGCGGCCATGTCGGAAAGTACCGCCCCGCATCAATTCCCGCGACCAGGGCGCCCAGTATGATCTGCAGGAACGCAAAATGCATCAGCCCCGTGGTCATTCCGAACAGCCTGCCCTCGCGCACCCGGCGCGCCTGCAACAGATCGGCCTCGGACCGGCGCAGCAGGAACACATACCAGGCGATGAACCCCAGGATCACGAAGGCAAGGCCCAGATGCGTGGCAAGCTTCCATGACACGACATCCACCCGCGTGCCCACCAGGCCGGACGAGACCATCCACCATCCGATCCCCCCCTGCAGCCCGCCCAGCGCACCCAGCAGCAAAAGCCGCCCTGTCCAGCCTGCGGGGATCTGCTTGCGCAGCCAGAACCAGGCAAACCCCGCGGCCCAGACAAGGCCGATGAAGCGCCCCAGAAACCGATGCCCCCATTCCCAGTAGTAGATGGTCTTGAATTCATCCAAGGTCATTGCCGTGTTCTGCAGCTGGAATTCGGGGATCGCCTGATATTTTGCGAATTCTGCCGCCCAGTCGGCGGCATTGAGCGGCGGCAGGACGCCTGTTACCAGGTTCCATTCGGTGATCGACAATCCGCTGTCCGTCAGCCGCGTCAGGCCGCCCACCATGATCATCACGACCACCAGCAGGAACAGCAGCATCATCCAGACCCGTATCGCGCCGCGTGCGCCCGTGCCGCGTGCGGCAATCATGCCGCCCTGTACGACAGGTGCCACCCCGGCCTGACTGATCTCTTCAAAAATATTCCGCTTGCCGGCCATGCCAGTGGTCCCCTTATGCACTGCTGACAGGGTAGGCGGCGGCACAGGCAGCTTCAACCCCGTGTGGCATCTGGCCTCGTCTCGGCGATTCCGGCGGGGGCATGGCACCAACCCGGCAGGCGCGTGGTTTCGCGGACAAATCCAGCCTCTCTTTCAGGCCACACCAGCGGATGTCTGTGCTAGAACAGGCATGGGGGTGTTTTCTGCAAGGAGGGATGGCCATGACCGTCTCTGGCGTCGCTGCAGCATGGCCTGCGGCCAACGCGTCACCGCAACCTGCGGGCAGGCCTGCCCCACCACATGATCGCGCGGCCGCGCCGCCAGCGCAACGACCAGCCGCGCGGGGCACGGCGGACCGCCCGCTGCCGAAACTGCTGTTTCCCGATCCGCTGCCCGACCTGCCAAAGATCGACTTGCCACCACCCAAGCCCGATTACCCGGCGGCTTTGGGCATTCTGGCAGGATCAGGGACGCGAAAGCTGGGCTGACACCGGCGCGATAACCACAGTCGAGGCGCGTCCTTCAATCGTCCATTCCACCAGCGCCGCGATGGTTTCAGCCCGCGCCGCACCGATCACCGTGACCCGGCCCTCCTGTGCCGCCTTGAACGCCGCGCGGTCCAGATAGCGGCGGATCACCGGCACGCCTTCGCCATCGCCGTCAATCCGGCGGAAAATCACCGCCGACGCCAGACCCTCGCGCCGCGCGACCTGATCCGCCGCATTCAGGCCCCGGTCCCATGTCAGCAGCCCGCGCCCCTGTGCCGCAAGGATGGGCACGATCTGTGTTGCCAGCGGGCGGTTGTCCTGAAAACTCGCCTCTTCGGTATCGATCACCGCCACCGCCTCGGGCAGAGCCGCCGCATGCGCCTCGAATGTCTGTTCCAGATCGGCGGGCGTCGCCCCCTCGGGAATGCCCGAGGCGAGCATCAGCACCTCTTTCCCGCCCGCGCGGTACAGTGCGGCCTGCGTTTTGGCATCGGGCGATAGCGGGTCGATCACCACGCTGACCGGAAACGGCAGGGCCGCAATGGCCGCACGGTCCAGTGTCGCCTCGCCCGTGTCGATCAGCACGATACTGAACAACGGCTTGGCATCCGGATTTTCAAACGCGGCGGCAAATCGTGCCATGGGGGGTTGATTGTCCAGATCCACCTCGGGCAGGGCTGCAGCCTCGTCCACAGCTGCCGTATCGGCAGGCTGCGGGCGGTTGACGATAACACCTTCACCTGACGCACCCAGGCTGGGCGTGGCTGGCAATGCTGGCGCGGCCTCGATCAGGGGTGTGTCAGGTTGCAGCACGGATGGTGCAGTATCCACATTGATCACCGTCGGGGTTTCCGGCAGCGCGGGGGCCAGGGCAATCACCTCCGGCTGCGCGTCCGGCACGCTTTCGGTCACGGCGGTATCCGGCACCGTATCCGCCGCAGGTGTCTCTGCGGGCAAGGCCTCCGCAGGCACCGCATCCGGCAGTGTCTCTGCCGGTTCATCGACGATCACCACCGTGTCACCCGATGGCGGTGCGGCAGGCACCTCGGCGACAATGCCC
>JAAFHS010000145.1 GCA_013298485.1 Rhodobacterales bacterium | reverse complement strand
GTGGCATGCACGATCTCCAGCAGCAGGCGCGACTCATCACCTGGCGACATGAAGCGCGGCAGGCTGGCCGTCACCACCACGGGATCGCGCACCAGCACATCCGCGCTGGCCTGCCCCACGGCGGTATCCGACCATGCAACAGCCATCACCTTCACCGTGCCGTTGAACGACGGCAGGGTGAAGGTCGTGCGGGCATAGCCATCGGCCCCCACCTGCACCGGACCTGCAAAATAGGCGACCAGTTCTTCGGTGGGGGGCGGGGCTGCCAGGTTGGCCTGCGCACCCGCATCGCCGCCCGACCGGACGGTGCCTTGCGCGCCGTTCAGCCCGTCGATCAACCGCCCGTAAACATCGCGGATACCCACGCCAAGGCGACGCTGACCGAAGTAGTAACTGGATGGATCGGGCGCTTCAAAGCTGGTCAGGTTCAGGATGCCCACATCGACTGCAGCAATGGTGACATAGGCCATCTCGCCTGCCGCCACGCCATCCACCTTGACCGCCACCTCCAGCGGGCCGCGCGGGGCGGCCTCGGCCGCCATGTCCACCGCGACGTCCAACTGCCGCGCACCCGGTGCCACGGCGGCATAAGACAGCCCCATCGCGCGCGCGGGGTTTCGCCCTGCGGCGACATCCATCGGGCGCAGGACGGACACGGTCACATAAACACCGGCCCCCCATTCATCTGTTACGGGCAGTTTGATCAGGTTCTCGCCTTCCGTCACCGCCACTGTCTGCATCGCCACCAGCCGGTTCGACAGCACCGTCACCAGCGCCGTTCCCGCCGCACGCGGCACCACGCGCAGCGTTGCCGTCTCACCCGGCAGATAGGCCTCTTTGTCCAAGGATAATTCCAGCGTATCGGGCGTGTCTTCCACCCCGGCAGGCGCGTACCAGCCCGCATAGAACGTCATCGAGGTGGCAAGTTCGGTGCCCTTGCGCGTGACCACCAGTTCATATTCACCCCATTGGACGGGTGCCTTGATGCTGGTCGTGCCAGCCGCCAGCGTCACCGCGCCATCGGCCACCGGCGTGCGCGTGACCACGGGTTCCCATGACCAGGCGCCGCCCGCCTGATACCATTGATAATCCGTCTCGATCCGCGTCAACGCCCAGGTCACTTCCATCGGAATGGCGACCAGATCAGGGCTGACCCCGATCAGATCGAACCGCGCTTCTTCACCTTCGGGCACCACGTAATCAAACAGCGGCTTGACCCCGATCATGTCGCCTGACGGCACCAGAAGCTGCGTCACGCTGCGTTCCACCGGGCGGCCCGATCCTTCGGCCACGCGCACGGTCGTGCTGATCTGCATCGGCACACCCGGATCATCGACCTCGGGCAGTGTCAGGGGCACCACGGCCTGCCCTGCCGCATCGGTGCGCAAACCTTGATCCAGCGGCATGGTCTGGCCCGAAAACGGCGCGTCATAGCGGCCGAAACGGTAGCCGGGGAATGCCTCCAGCCCATAACTCGGCTGCAGGAACGTCTCGCCTTCAATCGCAAGATCCGCCCCCGGAGCGCCAAACAGATAGCGTGCGTCAATGGCCAGTTGCGGCACATCCCCCAGACGGATCGGCGCATCCCCAAGGCTCAGGTCGAAATCAATCCGTTCGGGCAGGAAATCTTCCACCAGCACGGTTTGCGATGCCAGCGCCTCGGCCTCGAGATCGGCCAGCACCTCGATCCGCCAGACACCGCGCGGCGCATTTCCCGCGACCGGCATCTGGAACACATGCCCACCCGCCGCTGCATCGTCGACCAGCGTGCGCGAATATTCGACGCCATCCGGACGGTACAGGATCGCTGTCAACGGCAGCCCCGCAACCGCCGCCACCTGCGCGTCGCGCAAAAGGGCGGTGGCATAGATCGTCTCGCCCGTGCGGTACGCGCCCCGATCCGTGGTCAGGAACACATCCAGGGGGGGCGAGGCCTCGCGCCCCTCCACGCCGCGATCCGACAGATCAAACTCCGGATCGGTCAGCGACAGGAAGGCAAGGTCCGTCTCGCCCTCACGCGCCACGACCATGGCTGCCGATTGCCCGGCCTTGCCCCGCGTCAGGCCCGCATCGAAATGCGCATAGCCCTGATCATCGGTCAATGTCGTGCCCAGCACCTCATTCGCGCCGCTGAGGAGTTCGACCGTGACACCCACCTTCGCCTCCGCAGTCCCCAGACTGCGCACGAAGACATGCAGCCCATCGACGCCCGACATCGTGGTCAGGCCCAGATCGGTGACCACGAACCACTGCCATGCGGGTGCGTTTTCATAGGGGTCCACGCCCGGCACGGCGGCCTTCAGCGCGTAGATGCCCGCGGCCTGCCCCGCCAACGCCTCGCCCATCGGCAGGCGTGTGGTGATGTCTTTGTTGATGTCCTGACCCACGGTGGCCGTGCCGGTCCAGATTTCCACACCGACGTTTTCGCCAAACAGGCTTTCGGTATAGTCCTGCAGGTTCTGGCCAAAATAATAGTCCTGCACCGACCGCAGGATGTTGCGGTCCGTCACGCGGTAGAGTGTCAGATCAAGGCTTTCGGTATTCACCGTTTCAATCGGAATGCCCGCATCCGCCGTGCGCGGCAGAACATAAGCCCGGCTCGGGAACCGGGCCGCAGGGCTGCGGTCGCGGACGTACTGGCTGATCTCGACCGATTTCGCCAGTTCCTGCCCGTCAAACGCGGGCAGCCCTTCGCGGAAGGTCAGCGCGTAACGCGCGCCATGCAAGACGCCTTCGACACACAGGCGCTGGTCACCATCCTTGACCACCGTCAGCCCGGCCTCGGGCAGTTGCACGAACGGCGCGTAATCCACGCCTGTGGCCACCAGATTCTCGCTGAATGTCGCACAGACGCGCGGGCGGGCCGTGTCGGAATCCACCGTCGTTTCCACGATGCGGAAGCCGTATTTGCCGATCGCATCATCCAGCAGCGCCGCCGTGTCATCGCGCACCTGCAGCGATTGCGCGAGCCGTAGGACTGGCACCATGTCCCGCCCGCGTTCGACCTTTTCCAGGGCCACGGCCAGATCAACCAGAATGGTATGGCGCAGGCCGGCATCTTCGGCCCGCAGATAGGCATTCATCCCCGCCCAGACGGCGTTGTCGCGGTAATACTGTTGGTAGTTGGGGTCCTTCGCCGCCGCCCCGGCCAGGCGGTTGGCATAGTCGGCCCATGTGTTCACATCATCGGTAATGGCCAGTGCCGCCCCGGTAAAATTCACAGCACCCACATAGTCATAGCGCCGTTCCGCATCCTGCGCCGATGCCAGCAAATCCGCGACCGTCCAGCCGTTGGTGTAATGCGTATTGCCCAGATTGGCCGCCTGTGCCGTCGCCGCGGCGATATCCCAGTCCTGAAAGAACGGCAGCTCGCCGCGCCGGGCAAGCGCGATCACCTCGGCCCCCGGGTTTGCCGCGATGACAGTGCCTGATTGCGCGCCTTCGAAGAAGACGCCCTCACCCGGGCCTGATTTGGGGAAGCATGACCCGTTCTTGGAATTGAAGGTGAATGCGGTGCAACTGTCATTGACCGCGCAGGCGCGCTGGCAGGCGTCCAGCGTCGTGTCGAACATCTGCGCGATATCGCCCCCCGGCAGGTCAATGTCCTGCGACATGACGAATCGCCGCTCCGGGATCAGGCCATCGGCCAGCACTGCCGCGGGTGCTTGCAGTCCGATCATCAGGGATAGGGCAAAAAGACGGTGCAGAGCGCGCATCAACAAATTCCTCCAATGTCACAATAGCGGGATGGTCGCATGCCGCCCGTTTTGCGGCAAGGGCAGGAGAACCTGACCACACCACATTTCCATTAAGACGCTTTTCACCCCGCTGATCCATGGTGGCGCTGAAAGAAAATTCCGGGCCCCCGATGAACGGCGATATTGCAGAACGACTGTCAAAGGAACGGCGCGGGCGTCTGGCCGCCGAACGCCTGCTGCAGCAGAAGAGCCGCGAGCTTTTTGCGGCCAATGAAAAGCTGTCGCTGCATGCCCGATCCTTGTTTGATCAGATCGTGGAACAGCGGCAGGTCGTGAAAACCGCCGTGACCGAAGCCGCCGATCTGAAAGGGCAGCAGGACCGGTTCGTGGCCGATCTTGACCGCGCCCATACTCAGGCCGTGGTCGCCGAACGCCGCCTGTGGGACTGCGTTGATTCGATCCGTGACGGCTTTGCCATTTTCGACAATGACCTGCGCCTTGTGATGGCGAACACCGCGTTCCGCGCGGCCTTTCCCGGCATCAATGTCGAGGTCGGGGCCTTTCACACCGAACTTCTGATGGCGGCGGGCGAGGCGGGCATCATCGAAATCGGCGATGCCCCGGTGCGTGACTGGGTGGCAGGCATGCTGGCCCGCTGGAACGACCAACAGACCGAACCCACGGTTCTGAAACTGTCGAATGGCACCTGGATGCAACTGAACGACCGCCGCACGCGAGACGGCGATGTGGTGATCGTGCTGCAGGATATCACCGCCGAGATGCGGATGCGCAGCGCGATTGAGGCGCTGTCAGACGGCTTTGCGCTATTTGACCGCGACGAACGCCTTGTCATGGCGAACGAACGCTATCGCCAGCTGTTCCCGGAACTGTTTGACGTGATCAAACCCGGTGCAACAGTGACCGAGATCTTTCAGGCTGGGCTGGACCATGGCCTTTACCCTGAAGGTGCGGGGCGCGAGGCGGATCATTTGCGTGAACGGCTGGAATGGCATCGCAGTGCGGGCGGGGAAGAGGCGTTTCAGACGGCATCAGGCCGCTGGATCAGGCGCCACGACCGCGAAACACCCGATGGCGGCCGCGTCTGTCTGCGCGGCGACATCACCACCCTGAAGGACCAATCCGAGGCGCTGGAGGCCGCCCGCACGGCGGCAGAGGCCGCGAACCGCGCCAAATCCGCCTTCCTTGCCAACATGACGCATGAAATTCGCACGCCGATGAACGGCGTGGTCGGCATGGCGGAATTGTTGTGCGATACCGCCCTGACCGAAGATCAGCGCCTGTTTGCCGAAACCATCCGCTCCTCCGGCGAGGCGCTGCTGGTCATCATCAACGACATTCTGGACTATTCCAAGATCGAGGCCGAACGTCTGACGTTCCACCCCGAACCCTTTGATCTGGAACGCACGATCCATGAGGTGACGATGCTGCTGCAGCCACGTGCGCGGGCGCAGGGCATTGATCTGCTGATTGATTTCGACATGTTCCTGCCCACGCGGTTCGTCGGCGATCCGGGCCGTATCCGGCAGGTGCTGACCAATCTGATCGGCAATGCAGTGAAATTTACCGAAAAAGGCCATGTCATCATCCGCGTGGTCGGCATCGAAGGTGAGGAAGGCCATCAGCACATCCATATCAATGTCGAAGATACGGGCATCGGCATTGCGGCGTCGGATGTCGACCATGTCTTTGGCGAGTTCAATCAGGTCGAATCCGCCGCCAACCGCAAATTCGAAGGCACGGGCCTTGGCCTTGCCATCACCCGCCAGCTGGTGGAACGCATGGGCGGGGCGGTCTGGGTGGACAGCGAGCTGGGGCGCGGATCGAACTTCGGCTTCCGCCTGCCGCTGCCCGTCGCCGAACAGGCCGAAATCCCGCAGGTGCCGCAAGCCATTGAACGCGCGATGGTGGTGGATGATCAGTTCATCAACCGCACCATCCTGGAACGTCAGCTGGCGCCCTGCGGCATCGATGTCACGCTGTGCCGGTCGGGGGCCGATGCGCTGACGATCCTGGGGACCGATACGGCCTTTGACGTCATCATCACCGATCACAACATGCCCGATATGGATGGCGTGACCCTTGCCGCCCGCGTGCGCGCCATGGGCCTGCCGATCCCGATCCTGCTGCTGTCATCGGGGCTGCAGGACGCGGTCGACAAGACCCATATCGATGCGGTGCTGCAAAAGCCGCTGCTGCGCGCCGATCTGTACCGCCGTCTGCACGCCCTGTCGGTTCCGGCAAAACCGGCCCCGCCCATCGCCGTGCAGCCCACCCGCACAATGCGGGTTCTGACGGCCGAGGATAACCGCACCAACCAGCTTGTCTTCCGCAAGATGGTGGATGACCTGCCGATCGCGCTGACCTTTGCCGCCAATGGGCGCGAGGCGGTTGATCTGTTCCAGTCCCTGCAGCCCGATCTGATTTTCATGGATATCTCGATGCCCGAAATGGATGGCCGCGAGGCTGCCCGCGCCATCCGCGCGCTTGAGGCGGGAACAGGCCATCACATCCCGATCATCGCCCTGACAGCGCATGCGATGGACGGCGATGCCGACGGCATTCTGGCCGCAGGGATCGACGAGTACATGACCAAGCCCCTGCGCAAAACGGCGATCACGGCGGCAATTGCGGCCCACGCCCCGCCGGACACTTTCCCGATTGAGCCGGATCAGGCCGCCGCGTCCTGATCCATCCGGTTTACGAACACCATCCGGTCGCCCGCTGAATGGTGCGCATCAAATGCATAACCGCCCGTGGTAAAGCCGCGCAGATCGGCCACATCCGTCAGGCGGTGTTCCACCACGAACCGCGCCATCGCCCCGCGTGCGCGTTTCGCAAGAAAACTGATGGTCTCGGCCCCGCCGGCCCGGTCTTCCAGAAACACAGGCGTGACCACCCGCAGGTGCAGCGCCTTGCGGTCAACCGCCCCAAAATATTCAACCGATGCGCAGTTCAGCAGGATATCCGTGCCCGCCGCATC
>JAAFHS010000144.1:1643-6701 GCA_013298485.1 Rhodobacterales bacterium | reverse complement strand
ATGCGCAATGCTGCATCCGGTCGTCGACGCCCTTGCCGCCGGCCTCAACCCCGATAATGTTCACCGATGGATCATCGAGGAACGGATAGAACAGCCCCATCGCATTCGACCCACCACCGATGGCCGCAATCACCGTGTCGGGCAACCGCCCTTCGCCTTCCTGTTCGGCCAGCTGCCAGCGCACTTCCTTGCCGATGATCGACTGAAAATCCCTGACCATCGCCGGATAGGGATGCGGGCCTGCCACCGTGCCGATGCAATAAAACGTGTCACGCACATTAGTCACCCAGTCGCGCAGCGCGTCGTTCATCGCGTCCTTCAGCGTGCCGCGACCGCTCGTCACCGGAATGACCTCCGCCCCCAGCAGCTTCATCCGGAACACGTTGGGTGCCTGCCGCTCCACGTCATGCGCGCCCATGTAGACCACGCATTTCAGCCCGAACTTGGCACAGACCGTGGCCGTCGCCACCCCGTGTTGCCCTGCGCCCGTCTCGGCGATGATCCTGCTCTTGCCCATCCGCCGCGCCAGAATGATCTGGCCCAGCACGTTATTGATCTTATGCGCGCCGGTATGGTTCAGCTCATCCCGCTTCATGTAGATCTTCGCACCACCCAAGTGCTGCGTCAGCCGTTCGGCGTAGTAGAGCGGCGAGGGACGGCCTACATAATGCTTCCACAGCCAGTCCATTTCAGCCCAGAAATCGGGGTCGGTCTTGGCGAATTCATACCGCGCCTCGAGATCGAGGATCAGCGGCATCAGCGTCTCGCTGACGAAACGCCCCCCGAACATGCCGAACCGGCCCTGCTCATCGGGCCCGGTCATGAAGCTGTTGATGCGGTCGTCCGGCATGGCGTGTCCCCTGTTATTGAACCCGATCTAGCGTTGTTCAGGCGGGGGGTAAAGCCGCGCGCCACAAAAACGCCAGGCCGGGCTTCAGACAAGGCGGATCGCATCGCCAAGATTGATGTCGCCGCCCTCCACAATCCTGCAATTCAGGCCGGACCGGTGGATCAGCAGATCGCAGACCGTCTTGCCCGTGACCAGGTCCAGATATTTGCAGGGCGTGTTCAGCCGCCCGCCTTCCAGCAGCACGGGGCCTACCCAGAACTGCCGCCCGACGAGGTGGTTCAGCGGCACGCCTTCGGTGGTCAGGTTGCGGCGGTGTTCATGCGGGGCAAGGTCGGTGGCATGGTCGCGGCGCAGGGCGATCAGGGTCTCCACTTCGATCAGGGTGACCTCGCGGATATCGGGGATGTTGGAGTAGGTGCCGCAGCCTCCGGCATAGCGGTCGCCCTCGATCCCCTCACCCGGGATCAGGATCGCGGTTTCCAGGCCCTGCATCGGGGCACGGGCCATGGGGGCGATATGGATATGCAACAGTTTGCCGCGCCACATGGGGACCTCCATCACCGATGTCCCCTATGGGTCAGGCTTTGGGCGTCTGCGTCAACTGCAAATCGCGACCTGCCGCCGCGACAAAGGCCGCAATCCGCGCGTGGTCCTTTACGCCGGGGGCAGATTCCACCCCCGATGCCACATCAACCTGGCGGGCACCCGTCAGGCGGATCGCGGCGGCCACGTTGTCCGCCGTCAGCCCGCCCGCCAGCATCCAGGGGCGCAGCCAGCGGCGCCCGGCGACCAGCCGCCAGTCGAAAGCCACGCCATTGCCGCCCGGCAGAACCGCCTCTTTCGGAGGCTTGGCATCAATCATGATCTGATCGGCCACGGTAGAGAAATCGAGCAATGCGGCCAGATCGCCTTCATCCCTGACACCGATCACCTTCATCACCGGCAGGCCATAGCGCGCGCGGATCTCCACCACCCGATCAGGCGATTCATGCCCGTGCAGTTGCAGCATGTCCAACGGCATCGCCTCCACCAGCGCATCCAATGCTGCGTCATCGGCATCAACGGTCAGCGCGACCTTGGCCAACCCCACAGGGGCCGCAAGGGCGAGGGCGCGGCCTTCGGCAAGGGTCACATACCGGGGCGAGGGCGGAAAGAAGTTCAATCCGAAATAGGCGGCCCCCGCATTGGCCACAGCGGCGACATCCGCCACACTGCGCAAACCGCATATCTTGACACGCACATCCGGCATCAGCGGGTCTGTCTGCCGTCCAGCAGCGCCAGTATGTCATCCTCAGGTCCCGCCTTGGTGTCGCGCAGCACGGCCAGTTCACGCTCCAGCCGGACAACCTCGCGCGATTTGGTACTGGCGGCGGTGCGGTGCTTGGCCTCGCGCATCCATTCCCAGACAAATCCGATCAGCAGGCCCGCAACAATGCCGGCGAAGATCACCAGGAACAGCGGCAGTTCCGCCGACATCGACAACCCAAGCAGGGCGGCCATATCATCGGGCAGCAGGCGCACCGCAACAGGCGCGCGATTGGCCAGCGCCACCGTCAGCAGGACAAGTCCCAGCAGCGCGATCAGGACATAACGGAATATGCGTATCATGGATCAGGCCCCGGTACCGGCATTGATCCCAAGTATCGGTGGAATACACCGGGGCCGCAAGGCCATGGACTACCTGCCGTTCAGCCGGTCGCGCAACAACTTGCCCGTCTTGAAGAACGGCACCTTCTTGTCATCGACTTTCACCGCCTCGCCCGTGCGCGGGTTGCGGCCCACGCGGGCATCGCGCGATTTGACCGAAAACGCGCCAAAGCCGCGCAGTTCGACCCGGTCGCCCTTGGCCAGTGCATCAATGATTTCCTCAAAGACCGTATTCACGATCCGCTCCACATGGCGCTGCGTCAGGTGCGGATTTTCATCAGCGATTTTCTGGATCAGTTCCGAACGGATCATCCAAGGCCCCCCTGTGGTCACCCCGGTCGGCGGGGACGCCACGCTGTTGTTGTGACATTGACTATAGGCTCAATAAAAGCCGCCACACAAACGAAAACAATGGAATACCCCCCGAAAGCAAAAGGACCCCGCGGCAAAGCGGGGTCCTTTGTTGGCGCAAACAGGCCAATTACTTCTTGTCGCCACCCTTCAGCGCCGCGCCAAGGATATCGCCCAGTGACGCACCCGAATCGGACGAGCCATACTGTTCGACGGCTTCCTTCTCTTCCGCGATCTCGCGTGCCTTGATCGACAGGCCCAGTTTGCGGGTCTTGGGATCAATGTTGGTCACGCGCACATCGATCTTGTCACCGACCTGAAAACGCTCAGGCCGCTGATCGGCACGGTCACGGGAAAGGTCGGAACGGCGGATGAAAGACTTCGCGCCATTGTATTCAACCTCGACGCCACCTTCTTCAATCGCGCTGACCGCGACGGTGATGATGCCGCCCCGTTTCACGCCATCAACGGCATCGGTAAAGTTGTCCTCGCCCAGTGCCTTGATCGACAGGCTGATGCGTTCCTTTTCAACATCCACTTCGGTGACCGAGGCCTGAACCGTGTCGCCCTTGCGGTAGTTCTGGATCGCTTCTTCGCCGCGCTGGTCCCAGCTGATGTCCGAGAGGTGCACCATGCCGTCGATATCGTTGTCGAGGCCCACGAACAGACCGAATTCGGTGATGTTCTTGACCTCGCCTTCGATATTGCTGCCAACGGGATGCGTTTCGGCAAAAACCTCCCACGGGTTGCGCTGGGTCTGCTTCAGGCCAAGGCTGACCCGGCGCTTGGCGCTGTCGATCTCCAGTACCATGACGTCGACTTCCTGGCTGGTCGAGACGATCTTGCCGGGGTGGACGTTCTTTTTGGTCCAGGACATTTCGGACACGTGCACCAGACCTTCAACGCCCGCTTCCAGCTCCACAAAGGCGCCGTAGTCGGTGATGTTGGTAACGCGGCCCTTGTGCAGGGTGCCCAGCGCGTACATCTTTTCAACCGCATCCCATGGATCCGACTGCAGTTGCTTCATGCCAAGGCTGATGCGGTGCGTGTCTTTGTTGATCTTGATGACCTGCACCTTGACCGTTTCACCAATCGCCAGAATTTCCGACGGGTGGTTCACACGGCGCCAGGCCATGTCGGTCACATGCAGCAGGCCGTCAACGCCGCCGAGGTCGACGAACGCACCGTATTCGGTGATGTTCTTGACCACGCCGTCGACCGTCTGGCCTTCGGTCAGGTTGCCGATCACTTCAGCGCGCTGTTCGGCGCGTGATTCTTCCAAGATCGCACGGCGCGACACAACGATGTTGCCACGGCGACGGTCCATTTTCAAAATCTGGAAGGGCTGCTTCATGCCCATCAGCGGGCCAGCGTCACGCACGGGGCGCACGTCAACCTGTGAGCCGGGCAGGAACGCCACAGCGCCGCCGAGGTCCACCGTAAAGCCACCTTTGACACGGCCGAAGATCGCGCCATCAACGCGCGTCTCCGAGGCGTATGCCTTCTCCAGACGATCCCAGGCTTCTTCGCGGCGGGCTTTCTCGCGGCTGATCTGGGCTTCACCGCGCGAGTTTTCCACGCGGTCAAGGAACACTTCGACCTCGTCGCCCACGTTGATATTCGGGGCCTCGCCGGGGTTTGCGAATTCTTTGATGTCGATGCGGCCTTCCATCTTGTAGCCGACATCGATGATGGCCTGGCCCGCCTCGATGGCGATGACCCGGCCTTTGACAACCGTGCCCTCTTCGGGGGTGTCAATTTCGAAGCTTTCCTTCAGCAGGGCTTCGAAGTCTTCCATTGTTGCTTTAGCGCACATGTAGATCAGTTTCCTTTTCGTCGTCTTTTCACTGGCCATGCGGTTGGCTCCGCCGGTCTTGTCTAAAACCCAAACAGACGATCATGCCATCGGCAGGCCGGGGACACGATGTTCTTCGGAATGAGGGGGCTATAGCGGCAATGCGCAAAGGAGGCAAGTATGCCTGCTCGACATGGTCACCCGCAGTCCGAAGGTATCGGACCTTAGATTTCTTCCCCCTTCTTGAGCAGATCATCAAGAAGTTGCCGCTGCAAAGGTGCGCTGTCACCGCCACCAAACTGCATCGCCCCGCCCGAGTAAAGCGTACCATAGGTCGTGGCGACGTTCACCGTTTGCCCGAGCCCGGAAATGAACTGCTCTTTTGTCAGGGGCGACAGGGGATGAATAAAGACGG
>JAAFHS010000144.1:0-1633 GCA_013298485.1 Rhodobacterales bacterium | reverse complement strand
GCATCCAGTGCGCTGTCGAAATTCGCCTGCATCATGCGTGTCAGCTCTTCTGGGGTCACGCCTTCGGCCGGGCGAATGGGCACCATGGCCCGCATCCGGTCTGCCTCAGGGTCCGTCACGATCAGCACGCGCAGGCCGGCGATCGTCATCTCAAAGGCATTGCCGCGCGACGTCGCATTTTCGTCCAGGGCAAAGATAATCTCGGCCAGACGCGATAGCGTCATTCCGGGTGCGACAGACTGTTCGTCGGGCGGTGGCTGCGTTTCGGTCTGTGCGGACACGCCGCCACCGCTTATCGCAAGACCAAGTGTCATCAAGACTGCAACAGCTGTGAATTTTGCCAACATCAAAGACATCATCCTTTCACGACGCACTTTGCGCCTGAGAAAGGCTAGACGTATTTCCGACAGTCGAGAACGCAAAGATCGGTGATCGCGAGGGGTTATCGCCAAATCACCCGATCAGCCGTGCAGCGGGAAAGCCTGCCTCAGCACAGACACCGGCAACGCGCCGCGCATGTGGGCGCCTGCAGGTTCAGGCCGTTCAGAGTTCGAGATACCAGTACACAAACTGCCCATAGCCGACCGTCGGCCGGCCCGGCGTGCATTAGACGAAAGACAATGTCAGCGCGGGCCATGCGCCCGGTCCATGGCGATGGCGGCCTGCACGATGGAAATTGCCCGCCCAATGGCGGCGTCGCTGTCCAGCGCCGAGGTGTCGATCACCACGGCATCCGCTGCAGCCCTGAGCGGTGCATCATCCCGCCCCATGTCACGCGCGTCGCGTTCGATCACTTCGGCCAGCACCCGGGCCTCGTCCCCGCCGACCTCCAGCCAGCGGCGGTGCGCGCGGACCTCTGGGCTCGCGGTCACGTACAGCTTCACCTCGGCCTCCGGGCAGATCACGGTGCCGATGTCGCGTCCGTCCAGCACAGCACCCCCCGGCTGGCGCGCAAAGCGGCGCTGGAAATCGGTCAGGGCGGCGCGCACTGCGGGGATCACGGCCACGCGGGATGCCGCCTGCCCTGCGGCCATGCTGCGCAGATCGTCGCGCATCAAATCGGCGGGTGTCAGGGTTTGCGCGGCCACCACCGGATCGCCGCCCTTGGCCCCCACGGCGCGGTACAAAAGCCCCGTATCCAGATGCGCAAACCCGAACCTTTGCGCAACAGCCCGGCTGATCGTGCCCTTTCCGGCAGCGGCGGGGCCATCGATGGCGACGGTAAAGATCATCGGAACGCCCCCATTTCCCCTGCCTGCAGATGTCCCCGGATGGGTCCGAAAGGGCAGACAGCCCTTCCGGTCAGTGATTGTCGCGGGTGATCGCGGCACCCAGCCCGCGCATCAGCCCCTCGAACACCGGGAAGGACGTGGCGATGGGTGAGGCATCATCCACGCTGACCGGTTTTTTCGCAGCCATCCCGCAGATCAGGAAGGACATCGCGATGCGGTGGTCGATATGGGTTTTGCAGGTGGCCCCGCCCGGCACGCCGCCCGGACCCATGCCGTGAACGATCAGCGTATCCTCGTCCTCTTCGACCCGCACCCCGCAGGCCTCCAGCCCGCGGGCCATGGCGTCGATGCGGTCGCTTTCTTTCACGCGCAGCTCCTTCACCCCGCGCATTACGGTCGTA
>JAAFHS010000143.1 GCA_013298485.1 Rhodobacterales bacterium | reverse complement strand
CGACCAATCTGACGGCGGAGGTGGTGGGGCTGACCACATCGCAGCGCCCGACACTGGCGCATAGTGCGGCGGCGATGACGGTCTGGGCGAAGACGGCCTTGGGGATGACATCGCAGTTCGGCGATCATTCGGGACTGGGCAGTTATTCGCACACATCGGCGGGCGACATGGTGCGCGCCCTTGTGGCGGCCAGGGGACTGGTGCGTGGCGGGCTGTTGCCGGGCATTCTGCGCGATGTCGGGATGCGCGATGAGCGGGGCCGCGTGATCGCGGGGCATCCGGTGCAGGTGCGGGCGAAAAGCGGGACGCTGAACTTCGTCTCGGGTCTTGCGGGGTTCATCGCACCTCCGGGGGGGCGCAGGCTGGCCTTTGCGGTCTATGCCGCCGATGTGCCGCGCCGCGATGCGCTGCGCGAGGCCGAACGCGAGGCGCCGGAGGGTGGCGAGGCCTGGACCAAACGCGCGCGGGTGCTGCACGGACGGCTGATCGCGCGCTGGGCGGAACGGTATGGATAGGGCCGCCGAAACCCCCACCAAGGCGGCCAGTTCCGGCGCGGCGCTGGCGGGTTGTCCATGTTTTGCTTGTCGAACGGCCGGAATGCCCGCATAACCTGCGCGCAGTCGTGACGCGGTTTGGGGGGTACAGGTGAGCAAGTTTTTAGGGTTGGGCGTTCTGATTCTGGGGGTGGGCGCGCTTGGGTACTATGCCCGCGCCAACAACGCCGTCGATATTCAGGCGATGGTCACGGAACGCGCGGCGGCATCGGTCGCGGGGTCGGTGCATGGTGTGCTGAGCGAGGTTTCGGGCCGGGATATCCGGTTGACGGGGCTTGCCGATACTGAAGCGGAGCGTGCAGCTCTGGTTGCGGCAGCGGATGCGGTTGAGGGGCGCCGCGTGGTGATCGACGCGCTGACCGTGTTGCCGGTGGCGGCCCCTTACACGGCGAATGTGGTGAAAACGGAGGGTGCTGCGGCACTGGCGGGCACGGGATCCGTGCCATCCGAGGCGGCGCGGGCCGATCTTGCAGGGGCAGGCTGGGGCGATGCGGCCACGGCGCTGACGCTGGCATCGGGTGCGCCGGAGGGGTGGATGGCGATGGCCAAGGCGGGGGTTGCGGCCCTTGGGCCCCTGATCTCGGGCGAGATGATGCTCAGCGATGCCAGCCTGACGGTCAAGGGCGTGGCGTTGAGCCCGGCGGAATATGACGCGATGCAGGCCGCGCTTGCGGGGCTGCCTGCGGATGCGGTGACGCTGGATGTGCAAACCCTGGATGACGGCACGCCACCGGCGTTTGAGGTGAATTACGATCCTGTGGCGGGTGCGACCATTCAGGGCAAGCTGCCGGTGGGGCTGGATCCTGCGATGATCGGCGAGGCGCTGGCCCTGCCGGGGATCACGGGCGATGTGGTGCAGGGCCTGATCGGCGCGCCAATGGAGATTGGCGTCTTTGCCAGCCTGTCGCAGTGGCTGCCCGATCTGGAGCGCCTGCAGGTTTCGGCATCGCCCGCGGGCACGCAAGTGCTGGCCGAAGTCGGACAGGCGGCGGATTTTGAGGCGGTGCAGGCGGGGATGGCGCAGGATCTGGGGCCGGATGTGGCCTTGAACCTGACAGTGGCGGGCACCACCGGCGTCGACGGCGACCAGCGGGTCAATATCGCGACGGGCGAGACGCAGCGCTATGGCGGGGGGTACTGGCTGGCGGTCCCGGATTTCACCTTTGACCGGTCGACCTGTCAGGCCGAGACGCAGAAGGTGCTGGACGGCGCGCAGGTCACGTTCGTGACGGGATCGGATGTGCTGGATGCGAGTGCCAAGGCGATCTTGAATGATCTGGCATCGGTGATGGCGGAATGCGCGCGCGCAGGCGGGCTGCGTGCGGTGATCGGCGGGCATACCGATGCGGTGGGCGATGATATCGCAAATCTCGGGCTGAGCCAGAAACGCGCGACGGCGGTGCGGCTGGCGCTGGTGGCGCGGGGCGTTCCGGGGGCGGCGATCAAGGCGATCGGGTTTGGCGAGACGCAGCCTGTCGCAGACAATGAGACGGATGAAGGGCGGGCGCGCAACCGCCGGACATCTGTCGAATGGGTGGAATGAGGCTGGGCGCGTGGTCTGCGACAACAAGTGAGGGAGTGTGACGATGATGAGGGAATGGGGTTTCTTGCTGTCTGAAATCTGGGGCCTGCTGGCGCTGGCAGGCATCGTGGGTCTGGTTGCAGGCTGGATCATCTGGGGCCGCCGGTCAGAGGTGAACATCGCGGCACCTGATACCGGCGAGGCGGACCGCTTGCGGCAGGCCCTGGCGGAGTGCCGGGCGAAGGGCGAGGGGCAGGCGGCCCGGATTGCCGATCTGGAACGCCAGATGGCAGCGGCAAAGGCGGCCCCTGTTGCAGCCCCCGTGATGGCGGCCCCCGTGATGGCAGCCCCCGTGATGGCAGCCCCCGTGATGGCTGCGGCACCGGTGATGGCGGCCCCGGCGGCGGCCACCCGGCCTGCGGCACTGTCCGGCCCACGCGGCGGCAAGGCGGATGATCTCAAACTGATCAAAGGCGTGGGGCCAAAGCTGGAGGCGCTGTGCAACAAGCTGGGCTTCTGGCACTTCGATCAGATCGCCAACTGGACCGCGGCGGAAGTGGCCTGGGTCGACGAAAACCTGGAAGGGTTCAAAGGCCGCGTGTCGCGTGAAGGGTGGATTGCGCAGGCGCGCGATCTTATGAACGGCAAGCCGCCCCGCCCGGGCGGCGAAAAGTAAAGATCATCCTGTTGGAAGGCCCCGCCATTTCGCGGGGCCTTTTGTATTTCAGGGCAGCAGGCCCTGCCAGACCAGCGTGATCTGGTAGATTAGCGGGATGCCGACGATCAGCATGAAGGGAAAGGTGATCCCGAGCGAGCTGGTCAGGTAAATCGACGGGTTGGCCTGTGGAAACGTGGCGCGCACGGCTGCAGGCGCGTCGATATAGCTGGCCGAGGCGGCGACTGCGCCGATCACGAAGGCGGAGCCGGTGGGCAGGCCTGCAAGCGTCGCCAGACCGCTGGCGATGGTGCCGTGGATCAGGGGCATGGCAACCCCGAAGGCCAGCATCCGCAAACCCACGGCGCGGAATGCGCCGAGATGCCGTGCGGCGGTCATGCCCATTTCCAACAGGAACAGCACGAGGACGCCGCGGAACAGATCGACAAAGAATGGCTCGATCCGGGTGAAGTTTTTTTCGCCGATAGCGGCCCCCATGATCAGGCCGCCGCCCAGCAGCAACAGACCGCGCCCGCGCAGGGTTTCGGCCAGGATCGTGCCAAGGCTGGTTGCCGTACTTTCGCTGCGGGCCAGGGCAAGGCGGCCATAGAACAGGGCCACAAGGATACCGAGTTCCATCAGGGCGACGAGACCGGTGATGTAGCCTTCCATCGGGGTGCCGGCCCCTTCGGCAAAACTGCGCGCGACGATGAACGTAACGGATGAGACGGAGCCGTAAAGGGCGGCAACACCGGCGGCATTGCGGATATCAAGGCCCACGATATGGCGCGCAACCAGATAGGCGATGGCGGGGATCATGAAGACCAGAAGGCCAGTCACGGTGATCGCACCGGCCAGATTGCCCAGATCGGCGGTGGCAAGCTCTCGCCCGCCCTGCAGGCCGATCGACAGCAGAAGGAAGATCGCAAAGATGCGGATCACCGGTTCGGGGATTTCAAGGTCGGATTTGATGAGGGTGGCGATGACACCCAGCAGGAAGGCGAGGGTGATGGGCGAGATCAGGTTTTCGATCAGAATGGCACTGTCCATGGTCGGTCCTTTTGATTTGGCAGGATCGTTCTTGACGAAACGAGATTGAAAAGAGAAACAGGAAAGATTAATATTATATATCTGTTTTACAGATGAATGAGGGTGCGATGCATGATCTGGATACGGCCTTGCTGCGCACGTTCGTGACGCTGGCGGAAACGGCGAGCTTTAGCCGGACAGGTGATCTGATCGGACGGTCGCAATCTGCGGTGTCGGGGCAGGTGGCGCGGCTGGAGGGGCTGCTGGGCTGCAGGCTGGTGGACCGCGACACGCGCAACGTGGCGCTGACGCGCGATGGCGAGCGGTTGCTGGGGCCTGCCCGGGCGATGATCGCGCAGGCCGATGCGATGCTGGCGCGGTTTCATCGGCCCGAGGTGGCGGGCATCGTGCGGCTGGGCGCGCCCGAGGATTTTGCAAGCGCCTATCTAGCGGATACGCTGGGCCTGTTCGCAGCCAGCCACCCGGCGGTGGAACTGCATGTGACCTGCCAGCTAACACTGCCGCTGGTGGAGGAATTCAATGCAGGCCAGCAGGATCTGATCGTGGTCAAGCAGGACCCGGCCCGCCCCTATGCGGGCGCGCGGGCGATCTGGGCGGAGGAACTGGTCTGGGTGGGGGCGCAGGATGCAAGTTTTGCGGCGCAGACCCCCTTGCCGCTGGTGTTTTCACCGGCACCTTGCGTTTACCGCGCAAGGGCCACGCGGGCGCTGGATGCGGCAGGCGTGGCCTGGAGCGGGGTGTTCATTTCGCCGTCATTTGCGGGCTGCGTGGCGGGGGTGCGGGCGGGCCTTGGCGTCACGGTGATGCCGCGGGCGATGGTGCCCCTGGGGTTGCAGGTTCTGAGCGACGGCTGGCCCGCGCTGGCCGCGGCGGAAATAGCCCTGCTGGGGGCCGCACGGCAAAGCCCGGCGACGCAGGCGCTGGCCGCGTTCATCACCGAACGCGTGCGGCGGTGAGGGGGATTTGCAATGGGAATGACCTGCGCTGGGGTCCCCCACCCCCTCCCCACAGTGGGGGAGGGGAGGAGCTTTGTGCCGGGCGATCGGCCTCAACCCTCAGCGGTAGCGCGCGTCGACGGATTTGGCGATGTTGCCGCGGATGATGTCATTGCGCCATCCGGTCAGGGCGCGCAGGCGCTGGCCTTCGTCGCGGATACGGTCGCGGGTGCGCGTGATGTAATCGCCCGCATCGCAGGTGATCTCGCCCTCAAACGGGTGGTTCAGGACATAGCGGCCCTGAAAATTCGCGCGGTCTTCGGTGACGGCGAACTTCAGGTCTTCGAAAAAGCTGTCAGCCGAATAGCGGATGTGCAGGCGGGTCACGAAGACATCGGGCACGGCGGCATCCGCCCGGCGCACCCAGTCGACGCCAAGCTGGCGGAATTCGTCGAAGGACAGCGGATCATCGGCGCAGGGGTCGCACCAGGACATGTCCCAGGCATATTCGAGGAAGGCCCCGTTGCGGGGGGCGAGTTTGTCGATCATCGCACGGTAGAACTGGGGGTAGAACGCCTCGACAAAGACAGGCAGGTTTTCGTCGGTGGGGATTTCCTTGGTGACATAATTGGTCAGCCCGACCCGGCCTTCACGCGCCAGCGCCAGCACGATCAGGTCCTGCGGGCCGTCGCCGTTGAGTTTGCCCAGCTGGATCGGCAGCATGAAATTGGGCGAGCGGAAGCTGATCTGCAGGGGTTCGAGTTCCTGGGTGGCGTCGGCGGCATGGCGTGACAGGTTCACTTTGGCCACAAAGAACTTCATGCCGCCGGTGATATAGCCCTGCAGCGCTGCCTCGGCCCCGTCGGGGAGCGTGTAGCCCTCAGCGCGCAGGAATTCGGCGAGGCCGTCAGACTGGCGGGCGGACAGCATCTGGATGTCATAGGAGCCGACGGCGAATTCGCGTTCGATGGTGACGCCGAGGGCGCGGGCGCCTTCGCGGCGTTCGCGGCGGGTGGAACCTTCTGCAACAACGGCTTCTTCTGCGACAGGTTCTGCAAAACCTGCTTCACCGCCCTGACATGGATCATAGTCAAAATACTCCACCAGACGCGGGGCGGTGTAGCGGTCGAGGTGGGCGATGGTCTCGGATGGCACGGTGGTGACCTGATCGCGGTCGAGCACGGATGGCGTGGGCACGATCATCGCGAATTCGGCAGGCGTGCCGCGATAATCCGATGACATCGTGATGACCGAATTGCGGCCCGACCGTGTGTAGACGACGGTGGAGGAGCGGTTATAGAGCGAGCCGTCGGCGCGGGCGACGTAAAAGCCGCAGAAGGCCTGGGCTGTCGGGGCGGTCAGCAGGCTGGACAGAAGGGCGAGGGAAAAGGCGAGGGTCAGGCGGAACATCAGACGGCTCCTGCGAATATGCATGATCTCAGGCTATCCGAATGTGCAGCGGTCTGTCATCACGAAACGGTGGTCACACCCGCATGTGCCGCACCCGCGCGCCCCATTCGATGGCCGCCGCATGCAGGCGGTCGATGGCGAGCTGGTCGCGGATTTCGCCCAGCATTTCCAGCTCCAGCTGGCGGACATTGCCGTCCGCCGAGGCGACATCGCAGGCCATGGCATAGGCGGTTTCATTCAGATGGGTGGGAAGGCCGTCGCGGATCAGGCCGAACAGGGCATCCAGACCTTCTTCCTCTTCAAACAGGTCGAACACGGTCTGGCTGATCTGGCGGATGCGGTCGGGGTCATAGCTGGAAAAGGCGGGCATCTGGGTGACCATGCGGTTGATCGCCACCAGTTCGGCAGTGCGCATATGTTCGTCGGATGCAGAGACCGCAATCATCACCGCGACCAGTGCATCCTGGGGCGAAAGGGACGGGGTGGTGGTCATCGGCGGCTCCTGTCGGTTCGGGCGCACATTATTGACGCTGGTGCCGGGGGGCAATAGAGGACAGGCGGGGGCAGGGTGCCCTTCAGGGATCAGACGATG
>JAAFHS010000142.1 GCA_013298485.1 Rhodobacterales bacterium | reverse complement strand
AGGGATGCCGAACGTGGGCACGCGGATGCCACGGGCAAGGTCGATTACATCGCCCATCACGGCGCTGGCGGTGGGGCCTTCGCCCGCGCCGGGGCCGCGCAGCACGATCTGGCCCACGGCATCGCCTTCCAGCACGACCATGTTGGTGCCGCCCTGCAACTGGCCCAAGGGGCTGTCGGCGGGGACAAGACAGGGTGTCATGCGCTGTTCCAGCCCCCGGCCTGTCATCTGTGCAACGCCCAGCAGCTTGATCCTGTACCCCATATCGGCGGCAAGGCGGATGTCGTCGATGCTGATCGCCCCGATGCCTTCCAGCTCCACCGCATCAAAACTGACGCGCGTCCCAAAGGCGATGGCGGCCAGCAGCGACAGTTTATGCCCCGCGTCAATTCCGCCCACGTCCAGATTGGGGTCAGCCTCCAGATAGCCCAGTTGCCGCGCCTCTTCGAACACGGTCTCATAGGGCAGACCCGCACTCTGCATCCGGGTCAGAATGTAGTTGCAGGTGCCGTTCATCACCCCCATCACGCGGCGGATGGCATTGCCCGCCAGTCCTTCGGTCAGCGCCTTGATGACCGGGATGCCGCCTGCCACGGCCGCCTCGAACCGGATTGCCCGGCCCGCCGCTTCGGCGGCGACGGCCAGCGCATGGCCGTGATGGGCCAGCAGCGCCTTGTTCGCGGTGACCACATCCTTGCCTGCGGTGATGGCCGCCTCGGTTGCCGCGCGCGCGGGGCCGTCATGGCCACCCATCAGTTCGACAAAGACGTCGACATCATCGCGCACGGCAAGGGCAACAGGATCGGTTTCCCAGGCAAATCCCGACAGATCGGCATCGCGGTTCCTGGTCCGGTCGCGGGCCGAGACGGCGGTAATGATGACAGCCCGTCCCGCCCGCGCGGCAATCAGATCGACATGGCGCTGCACCATCTTGACCACACCGATGCCCACGGTACCCAGACCAGCAACGCCAAGGCGCAGGGGGGCAGGGCGGGCGGGTTTGGCAGGCATGGTCATCTCCGGGCTCACTCTGCGGTGGCTTTAGCGGGTTCGCGTGTACTTCACAACATCGGCCCGGTCCGGGACGCGGCAAAACGAAAGGCCCCACACCAGCGGTGCAGGGCCATCAGATGTGATTTCAGTGCGATTACTGGGTCAGGCGCAGCTGCGAAATCTGCAGCGCAATCGAGTCAAACGCAGTGGCGACGTTCGAGTCATCCGACTGATAGTACTGCGCTATCGTGGATGAACAGTCGCGGATTTGTGTCTGCCCGTTGGCCGGGGCCTGAAATGCGATGCCATAGACCACCACGTCATTATCACGCGCCAGGTCGCAGGTTTGCTGCAGGCTCGCGTCCATGCTTGTCGCGTCGGAGTAGGTGTCGCGGAAGTCTTCCAGCTTTGCATTATAGATGGCGGTGCGGGATGCATTCGATGTGCCAAGTGCGCGGGCATACAGCTGCCGTGCAACCCAACTCATACGCTGGTTCTGCCACACACCGGCCCACGATTGTTCAACGGCGGTCCCGGAGTTATCAGCCGCGCCGGTCCAAGGACCCGCACGCCATTCACTGCGGTGAGGGACCCAATACTCATTGCTGCCGGCAGTTGCAGGCCGACCGGTTGTGTGGCGGATCGAATAGTTGCCATCCGTACCCCGGAAAATCCCGGTGTCTGCCGTCTCCCCACGGAAGGCCGGCGCGGTGATACGGTGGGCCACATGTTCGCCATCGGTCATCAGCACGATCACCTTCATGACGTCCTCTTGGTCATAGTCGAAAGGACGGTCTCTGAACGACGCGGACATTTCTCCTTCGTTGACCAGTTGGCCGAAGACGGGCCGTGTGCCGGGGTCCACCATGTTAAGGCCCCATTTCATGCCCAGTGTGATCGAGGTATTGCCGCCCGCATAAAGCGCGTTGATGTGCGCTTTGAGGACGTTCGCATCCGATGTCGGCGGCAGGATCAGGTTCTGCGTCAGCGCGCCCGTTACCGGATCGCCGTTACGCGGATTGCAGTATTGGAACGCGTTGGTGCCGCCGGTGTTTCCGGTTGCATCAAAGGCGGTATAGCCCGACCCACCCGTCGTGCCGCTGGAGGTATCAGCATAGATCGCCCGGGGGATCGGTGTGGTCTGCGAAATGCCTGGAACATCAAACATCGCAGGCGTGAATTCAAGACAATTGGCATTGGCCGCAGTGACCGGACCGACAGCATTGTATTTGGCGATCAGATAATCGGGCATATTGACTTGCGCATTGTAGGGAACGAGCGCGATTGATACGCTGTTATCCAGGTTGTTCGCCGTGACGGTGTCGACGAAGTTAGACGCTGCTTCTTTCAGACTTGCGATTTTCGCGCCACTCATCGACCCCGAGACGTCAAGCACCAGCACAATCTCGATATCGGAAACGCGTTGCGTCGCCGAAGACAACGCGCCTATGGGAAATGTGTTCTGCCCGATCAAGGGCGCAAAATAGTTTCGCTGATCGCCGCGTGCGCGTGCCAGAACCTGACGTGACCCTTCACTCTGCGTGACCTGCACGTCTCGAAGATAATCTGAAAGGCCGGCCTTTTCGACATAATCGCGGCACACGAGTTCAGGGTCGAGCCTTTGGCGAACTGATGCTGCGGCAAGTACGCAGCGGTCCAGCGTCTGCTGCAATGTGCTGCGCGTATTCTCCATCCGCATCAAATCTACGGCAAGGCCGCCGACCATCACCATCAGCGTGAACAGCAGTACGCTGAACATCGCGATGTTGCCGTCTTCGTTGTCGCGAAAACTTTTTGCCACGTGCGCGCGGGTCGCAGTTTGAAATGGCGTAGGCATTGTTGGTCTCCAAGTCGGCGAAAGCAGGGCAAATATGTTTGAAACATGTCGCAAATACAGCAGAGCCGGGCATTTAAGGCAAAATTGTGGCAACTGTGGCGGCATGACAGCAAAATTCGACACTGGCAGAAACAGTGTTCCCGCTCGTCGCGCATTGTGCAGAAGGATGCAGAAAATTGTCAGTAAAAACACCGGATCCGCGATTCAGATTGCGGCACGAAATGCTGTAGACAAAGGCGATTCGCGCAGGTTTTTGCCTGGCTTCAGGCGTCGCCCCGGGCAATGGCGGCCGCCAGACGCGCGCGTGTCGCGGGGTCTAGGACAGGCGCACGCATCAATGCGGCACGCGCACGCAGCCGCGCCGCCCGGCCCGCCAGGTTATCGGCAACAGCGTCGGTCACAGCAGGGGGCCCGACGGTGGCAAGCAAGGTATCCAGCGGCAGCAGGGGCGGCGGCGGGGCTGTGCCGGTCTGCTGCGACAGGCCCGCAGGCAGGGGCGTGCAGGCCGCGAGGAGGCTGGCACACAACAGCATTGCAAAGGGGATATGGCGACCAGTCAACATGCGCGCGACGATAGGCGGGTCAGGCGCCCCGATGCAAGGGCGGCTGTTGCGGCGATCACAGCCAGATCCATGCGTGTCGCATGTCCCTGCAACCGACCAGACCAGGACAAAGCGCAAGTTTCCGAAAATCGGTCTCAGATCGGCCACAAAGTGCATTGAATGAAAAGATGCCCCAAACCGCGCGGGTTGGGGCATCCTGAGCAGATCATTGGGCGTGCTTTGTCAGTTTATCCCGTGCATTCCGCGGCCGTCATGCCGACCAGACAAAGCGGCGCAAACCGCGCAGGCGTCGGCGTGAACTTGGTCAGTGTCATCGCGCCGACGCCCACCGTATCAAGGAATACGACATTCAGCCTCGGTTCATAGTCGACCCAGGTTTCCGTCAGAATACCATACTCGGTATCGTCCATGATCGGGATCTTGCTGGCGACCGTTTGCAGCGTTGCCGTCGTCCAGGCGAGACGCGGCCCGCCGACAGAGCGTGACCACAACACCTCGAACCGGTTCCGCGATGCGACCCAGTGGTACGATGTGACGCGCACCTGCGCGGTTTGTCCTGAGTCGAGCATGTAGGAGACAAGATTATCCCATTGCTGCACCGACGCGACCGGCATGGGGGCCTGTTGACGGCTGAGCGTATCGGCAAGCGCATAGGTTGCCTTTTCCAGACGGTTCACGCTGCGATATGCATCCCAGTACACGATCATCGACATCAGTGCCCAGAGCAGAAGGGGCAGCATGATGACTGTTTCGAGAATGAATGATCCACCAGCTTCGTCGCGCGCAAAGCGCCGGATATTGTGCTTCAGATGGTTCATTTTTCGTATCCTTACGACGGTTCGTTGACGAAAGTTGACGTGGCAACCAGCCCGTATTCCCCATAGCCGGGGTTGTTTTCGACAAGTCCCGCACCCAGGCCGACGAAGGCACTGTCATCGCCAAGTCCCAGGGTCGGGAAGATGGCCTTCTGCAGTACGCAGACGCGTACCAGCATCAATTCGTTCTGCGAGCCTGCGTCGAATGTTTCCGGAATCTGGATTTCTTCGTTACGATCCCTGCATTCCGTTGCTGTTGCGGGCAGGGCCCAGGTGACCTGGCTGACAGGGCGCAGCTCAATGCGGATCGAATCCGCACAGTTGTTGATGATGACGGTTCGGTTGCAGATTTCGGTCTTCAGCATCGCGACATTCGGGTTCGCGAAGTTACCCAGGCGCAGCTCGCGCATGGTGAGGTCAGTTGCGCGTTCCAACAGCACCGAACGCATCATCAGCAGGCCCGCCTCAAACGACATCATGAAGATCGAAAACAAGATCGGCAGCACGATGCAGAATTCGATCGTGGCGTTCCCGTCCTCGCGCCCGAAGGCGCGAGCGGTTCGTTTAAAGCGCGTCATCATTGGGTCAACCTCAGCTGGCTGATCTGTGCGGCGATGGAACGGAACGCCGTGGTGATGTTGACGCCCGAGGCTTCATAATACTGCGACGGCGTGGTCGAACAGTTGCGGATCTGCGTCTGGCCAAGGGCGGGTGCCTCAAAGGCAATCCCGAAGACAACGACGTTCTGGTCCCGCGCCATGCTGCAGACCTGCTGAAGCTGCGTATCCATGCTCGAGACCAGCGTCCGTTCCCGCATTGCCGCCAACGCGGCGTCATACTGCGTCGTCCGCGTTGCGCTGCTGGTCCCCAGGGCGCGGGCGTACAGCTGCCATGCGACCCAGGTCATCCGCTGGCGTTCCCACACTTGCGGCCATGACATGATCGAGGCGCCGGTATACGTTGCGCTCGCGCTGTAGCAGGTCGATGCCGACGGTGCTGTGCCGTTCCACGGACGGGAGTGCCAGACGCCCAGATGCGGAACCCAGAAGGGGCGGCTGTTGCAGATCGACGTTGCATTGGTGGACACGACCTTGCTGGAGTGGAAGATCGAATAGTTGCTGTCCGACGTTCCGCGCCAGATCGGCGATGTACCCGACTGGAAAGCCGGCTTCACGCGATCCTCTTCGAAGTTCGACCCGTCAGTCATCAGCACGATCACCTTCAGCGTGGTCGCGGTCCGGTCACCATCAGCCACATAGTCAAAGGGACGGCCTGCAAAGGCGCTCGGAATATTCCCGCTGGAGATGAACTGCGCGAACATCGTCCGGTTGGCGGGGTCAAGCATTGCCATACCCCATTTCATCCCGGCGTTGATCGACGTCGCCCCGACAGCGAACAAGCCGTCAATTTGCGACTGCATGGTGGCAATGCTGTTGCTTGGCAGTCGGACAATGTTCGCGTTGGTGGGCACGGTCGTGCCATTGTTTGGCGGGCACCACATATTTGTTTCAATCGGGGTCGACCCGGTGGACGAGCTGGTGTTGGTCGCGGCATTCCACGAGTTTGCCGTGTTTGTCCCCGAAAATGTATCGGCATAGCTCGTCTGCGGCATGGCCAAAGTGCGAGACAACGTGGCCGCATTGTAAACGCTCGACGGGAAGTCGACGCAGTTCATGTTCGTGCGGATGTTGTGTGCCGGCGAGATGTTATACTTTGTCGCCAGCAGGGACCCCATGTTAACCTGCCCGTTGTAAGGCACAATCGCGATTGACGTGCGGTTCTCACTATCGGACGCAAGTACGGTGTCGACGAACTCTTTTGCGGCGACCTTCAGGTTGGTGATCCGCGAGCCTTGCATCGACCCCGACACGTCCAGCACCATCGCGATTTCAATATCAGTGATGCGCTGTTCGGCGGATGATGCCCCGGGGATTTCGAATTGGTCGATGCCCACGAGTCCCGCAAAAAAGGTGGACTTTTCGGCAAGCGCCGTGGCTTCCACTTGACGGAAGTTCAACCCTTGGGTCACAACGACACTGGTCAGGTACTGTGACAGCCCCGCTTTTTCCACATAATCACGGCATACGTCTTCGGGGTCGAGCCCCTGCTGCAGGGCCGCCGCCGCCAGCGTACAGCGGTCCAGCGTCTGCTGCAGCGATGTGCGTACCTGCTCGTAGCGCATCAGATCAACGGCAAGACCGCCGCACATGATCATCAGCGTGAACAGGATGATGGAGAAGGTGGCAATGTTGCCATCCTCAGAGCGGAAGCGACGGGCTGCGCGGTGCGCCAGCGAAACGTGGTCCAACATATCAGGTCCCCTTCATCGCGTGCTCGGAACGATTCCGGCACGCAAATGTAGTTGTGCAATCAGCACCAAAGCCCCTGACCTTTGGCGGAAATGTGGCATTCCGTGGGGCTTGAAAAGTGAATTCGACAGACATCGAAACAATCAGCCCGATAACCATGTATTGTTCGCGTATTGGCATTCGAACACATCTTATGCGCGAACGACGCTTTCGG
>JAAFHS010000141.1 GCA_013298485.1 Rhodobacterales bacterium | reverse complement strand
CGCATTGCCTGTATCTGCCGAACGGGTCCGACTGGACGGCGGTCGCAACCACGGCCTGCACGCTGGCGGTGTGTTCCGCACCGGGTGTGGGCGGACATGCCGCACAACGGCTGGGTCCGGAGGGGATCGTGCTGACGCCGCGCGGGGTGGGGGCGAACACGCGGCATATCAACAACATCGCGATGGAGGGGCGGGATGTGGCCGACAGCCTGCTGGTGACGGAAGTGTTCACGCCTGCGGGGAACTGGTCGAGCTATCCGAGCCACCGGCATGACGAGGATGACTTTCCCCGCATGACCTATCTGGAGGAGACCTATTACCACCGCCTGAACCCGGATCAGGGGTTCGGGGTGCAGCGCGTCTATACCGAGGATGGCAGCCTTGACGAAACCATGGCGGTCAAAAGCCATGATGTGGTGCTGGTGCCGCGCGGGCATCATCCCTGTGGCGCGCCCTATGGATACGAGATGTATTATCTGAACGTGATGGCCGGCCCCCGCCGCGCCTGGCGGTTCCAGAATGACCCCGACCATGACTGGATCGCCCGGCGCGATGCACCGCCCGCGTAAAGCGTGTCAGTTGATCGGTCCGGTCAGCCGCACGGTCAGCAGCGGCACAATGGCGGCGAGTTCGCGTTCCACAATGGCGCGGTTGGGCAGGTTCGGGCCGCGCACGATGACAAGCCCGCGATAGCCCAGACGTTCCAGCCGCTGCAGCGCCTCGATCGCGTCGAACCCATCCCCGAACAGCGGCAGAATCACCAGTTCCGGCAAGAGATCGCCCAAAGTCTTGATGTCGATGCGGGCATAACTGACGGTCACGGCGCGCATGGCCGGGGCGAGCACACCCTGGCTCGCCCCGTCGACAACAAGGACGACGGGCGCGTTTTCTGGCGAGGTGTCGCTGAAGACCATCACAGACCTGCACGCTTGCGGGCCGCCGGACTGCGCATCATCTGTCCTCCCCCGAGGTCACACTTTCACGTGTTCATGAAGTTGTTAACGCAACTTTACCGCGAACTGTGCGAAGGGAAAGGAAAAAAACCGAACATCCGCCAATACGATACGATTGTGTCGAAGCAGTAGACAGATGCGCGCGGGCCTGCCAATTGTGCGCTGATGGAAAGCATGTTTGTCCGATCGCTGCTTGAGGCGCTGCCACAGCCGGCCTGTCTTGTGACAAATGCCGAGCGGATCGCCGTGGCCAACACGCCGGCCCGTGCCCTGCTGGGCGGCAATGCCGAGGGCCGGCATTTCGGGTTGAGCCTGCGTCAGCCCAGCGTGATGGCGGTGATCGAGGCCGCACTCAGGGACGGCGTGGCGGGACAGGGGCGCTATACCGTGCTGGGGCCGTCGTCGGAAACCGTCTACCGCGTCAGCGTCAAGCCCATCGCGGGTGAAGGGCAAAGCGGGGTGATCTGCGTGTTCGACGACATCAGCGATGCCGAACAGATGGGGCAGATGCGGCGCGAATTCGTGGCCAATGTCAGCCACGAATTGCGCACGCCGCTGACCGCCCTTCTGGGGTTCATCGAAACGCTGCGCGGTGCGGCCCGCGATGATCCGGCAGCGCGCGAGCGGTTCTTAGGCATCATGGAGCGCGAGGCGGGCCGGATGAACCGGCTGGTCAGCGATCTTTTGCATCTGAGCCGGGTTGAATCCGCTGAACGCCTGCGCCCGGATGAGGCGGTGGATGTGGTGGGCATGGTGATGACAACCGTGGCCACGCTGCGCACGATGACCGAAGCCGCAGGCGCGCGGGTGGAGGTGTCGGGGGTGCCAGGACCGATCATGGTGAGGGGCGATTCCGATCAGTTGGTGCAGGTGTTTCAGAACCTGATCGAGAATGCGGTGAAATATGGTCGTGCGGGCGGTGTCGTTTCGATCACCATCGTGCGCGAGGTGGAACCTGCGATGGGCGGGCCGGTGGTGATCGTGCGCGTGGCGGATCAGGGTGAGGGGATTGAGGCGATCCATATCCCGCGCCTGACCGAGCGATTCTACCGCGTCGACAGCCACCGGTCGCGGGAAAAGGGCGGCACGGGGCTGGGATTGGCCATCGTGAAGCACATCGTGAACCGCCACCGCGGTCGTCTGCGCATTGACAGCGAGCCGGGCACGGGCAGCCGGTTCAGTGTGATCCTGCCGGAATTCTGAGAGATTGCGGCAGAGGCGCGGTCCGTAGGGGATGCGCGGGCGCACTGTCATAAATCTGTTACGAAAATGTCGCAAAACAGTGGTGAAGGATGCCTAGACCGGCACTCGTGTCGCCACTGCCACGGCGAACGTTGACAGGACTTTTGCAGGAGCAACCGATGTCCCTTCTGAAACTCTCGGCTTCGACTATTGCCATTGCCGCCGTGTCTGCCACTGCCGCGATGGCGCGTGATCAGGTGCAGGTCACCGGATCATCGACCGTGCTGCCCTATGCCACCATCGTGGCCGAGGCGTTCGGCGAAAACTTCGATTTCCCCTCGCCCGTCGTTGAAGGTGGCGGTTCGGGTGCGGGCCGCAAAAAGCTGTGTGAAGGTGTCGGCGAAAATACGGTCGATGTCGCCAATTCGTCCAGCCGCATCTCGCAAAGCGATATTGATCTGTGCGCCGCCAATGGCGTGACCGAGATCATGGAAGTGCGCATCGGTTATGATGGCATCGTTTTTGCATCCGACATCAACGGTCCGGAATTCGCCTTCACGCCTGCGCATATCTACAACGCGCTGGCCGCACAGGTCGTGGTCGACGGGGCGCTGGCGGCAAATGCCAACACGAACTGGAACCAGATCGACGCCTCCTTTGCCGATCAGGACATCCTGATGTTCGTTCCCGGCACCAAGCACGGCACGCGCGAAGTGTTCGACACCAAGGTGATCGTTGCGGGTTGCAAGGATACCGGGGCCTATGATCTGTTCCTCGCCGTCGCAACAGGCGCGGATGACAAGGAAAAGGAAGATGCCGCCAAAGACGCCTGCATGGCGCTGCGCACGGATGGCGTATCGGTCGATATCGACGGCGACTACACCGAAACACTGGCCCGTGTGGATGCCGATGCGAACGCCATCGGCGTGTTCGGCCTGTCGTTCTATCAGAACAACACCGACAAGCTGCGCGTGGCCACGATGGGCGGGGTTGTGCCGTCGACCGAAAGCATCGCAGCGGGTGAGTACCCGGTGTCGCGTCCGCTGTATTTCTACGTCAAGAAGGCGCATATCGGCGTCATTCCCGGGCTGAAGGAATACATCGAATTCTTCGTGTCCGATGACATGGCAGGCCCGGACGGCCCGCTGGCGGAATATGGCCTTGTGTCCGATCCGGAACTGGCCGCGACCCAGGCTGCTGTTGCTGCGGAAACCCCGATGGGTCCGCTGGAATAAGCGGACGTTCTGCAGGTGGCGCCCGTCCGGGTGCCACCTGATCCTTTGCCGTCTTGATCGGGGCCGCGATGTCAACCTTGGTACTTCTGGGCGTGGTGCTTGTTCTGGCCGTGATGGCCTATGTTGTGTGCCGCCAGCGTGCGCTGGCCTCGGTCGCGGGCGATGTGCGGTCGTTGCATTCCCTGCCGTCGGCCTATGGCTGGCATGGGGCGCTGATGGTGCTGCTGCCCGCACTAGTCGTGCTGGCCGGCTGGCTGATCGCACAGCCCATCGTGATCGAACGCAGCGTCAGCAGCCTGTTGCCCGCAAGTGTGCAGGCGGATGCCACCCAATCCGACATTGCCCTGATCGATGTGCGCCGCGTGGCCGAGGGGCTGGATATCGCAGTCTCACGCGGCCTGATTGATGAACTTGGCCCCGACGGACGCGGCATTGATCCGGCCACGTTGCGCGACGCATTGGCCGGGGTGGGCGTCGCGCTTGGGGGCGATGTCTCGGTGGAAACGCTGGCCGCCGCGCAGAAATACCGGACCTCGGCCGCCTGGGGGCTGGTTGCCCGGACCATTGCGACGCTGCTGGTGGCGGTGATCGGCTTTGCGCTGGCCGTGATGATGACCAACAAGGATTTCCGCGCCCGCAACCGCGTTGAAGGCGTGATACTAGGCCTGTTGATCCTGTGTTCTTCCGTGGCCGTACTGACAACTGTCGGCATTATCTATTCGATGCTGAGCGAGACATTCAGCTTCTTTGCCATCTATCCTTTCAGCGATTTCTTGTTTGGCCTGACATGGTCGCCCAACTTCCGTGGCAACAGTGAATTCGGCCTGATCCCGCTGGTTTGGGGAACGCTGTATATTACGCTGATCTCGATGATCGTGGCGGTGCCCTTGGGCCTGTTTTCCGCGATCTATCTTGCGGAATATGCAACGCCGCGCACCCGCAACGTGGTGAAGCCACTGATCGAGGTGATTGCAGGCATTCCTACCGTCGTCTTCGGCCTGTTCGCCCTTGTCACTGTCGGCCCCTTCCTGCGCGACTGGATTGCGCAACCCCTGGGTCTTGGCGATAGCGGATCATCGGTGATGACGGCGGGGCTGGTGATCGGCATCCTGAACATTCCCTTCGTGTCGTCCTTGTCCGATGATATCATCAACGCCGTGCCCCAATCCATGCGTGACGGCTCCTACGGGCTGGGTGCCACCAAATCCGAAACCATCCGGCAGGTCGTGCTGCCAGCCGCTTTGCCGGGTATCGTGGGTGCCATCCTGATGGCAGGCTCCCGCGCGATTGGCGAGACGATGATCGTGTCCATGGGGGCCGGGGCCGCGGCCCAGATGAACCTGAACCCGTTCGAGGCGATGACCACGATGACCGTCAAGATCGTCGGTCAGCTGACGGGCGACACAGACTTTGCCAGCCCTGAGACGCTGGTGGCCTTTGCCCTTGGCATGACCCTCTTCGTCATCACCCTTGGCCTCAATATCCTTGCCCTTTACGTCGTGCGCAAATACCGGGAGCAATATGAATGACTGATCTTCCGGCCGACATGTCCACGGGCAGGGCGGGATCGATCCTTGTGCCCTCCCGCCTGATGACGCGGCGCAATGCAACCGAATGGCGGTTCCGCATGTACGGCGTCTGCGCCATCGCCGTCAGCCTGTCGGTGCTGGCCATCATGCTGTGGACGATTTTTGCCGATGGGATTTCGTCCTTCCGCCAGACATCCGTCACCTTCCCCGTACTGCTGGATGCCGAAACGCTTGATCCCGATGGCAACCGTGACCGGGCTGAGATGACCGGCGTCACCACGATCGGCTACGGCAAAGTCATTGATCGCGCATTCCTGTCACTGCTGACCAGCGAAGGCATCGCCGTCGAAGGTCTGTCGGACAAGGACGCGCGTGGCATCCTGTCGAAAGAAGCGGCTGGTCAGCTGCGCGCCCGTGTTCTGGCCGACCCCGCCATTGTCGGGCAGACCATCAACATGACGCTGTGGACGAATGCCCGCATCGATGGCTATTACAAAGGCCGCGTCACCATGGAAACGGCTGTCCGCGATGGCAATGTCAGCCCGGAACAGTTGCAGCTTGCCGATCTGCTGCAGGAGCGCGGCATCCTGTCGATGCCGTTCAACTGGGAATTCCTGACCGGCCCCGATGCGTCAGACCAGCGTCCCGAAGCGGCAGGTCTGGGTATTTCGATCATCGGATCGATCTACATGATGATCATCGTGGCGCTGCTCTGCGTGCCCATCGGTGTCGCGGCCAGCATCTATCTTGAGGAATTCGCACCCAAGAACCGCTGGACCGATCTGATCGAGGTGAATATCTCAAACCTCGCCGCCGTGCCGTCCATTGTGTATGGCATCCTTGGTCTTGCGGTGTTCATCAACTTTGCCGAATTGCCGCAATCGTCGTCGCTGGTGGGGGCCCTTGTGCTGACCCTGATGACGCTGCCCACCATTATCATCGCCACGCGGGCCTCGATCCGTGCTGTGCCGCCATCGATCCGTGATGCGGCCCTTGGCGTCGGTGCGTCCAAGATGCAGACCGTCATGCATCATGTCCTGCCGCTCGCCATGCCGGGCATTCTGACCGGGGCGATCCTTGGCCTTGCAACGGCGCTGGGCGAGACGGCGCCATTGCTGCTGATCGGGATGGTTGCGTTTGTCGACAACTTCCCCGCTGTCGCCGCCAGCGGGGTGCTGGAGCCTGCGACCGCGCTGCCGGTGCAGGTTTATGGCTGGGCGCAACGCTCTGACCCTGCGTTCATCGAACGCTCATCGGGTGCGATCATCGTGCTTTTGTTCTTTCTTGTCATCATGAATGCCGTCGCCATCATCTTGCGCCGCCGCTTTGAACGCCGCTGGTAAGGGGCCAAACCAATGAACAATATGCGAAATGTGGAGCCACTCGTGACAGCGAACACCGCAAAGATGACCGCCCGCAAGGTGCAGGTGCACTATGGCACGAACCATGCGATCAAGGATGTCGATGTCGATATCCTGGACAAGACGGTGACGGCCTTTATCGGCCCTTCCGGCTGCGGGAAATCCACCTTTCTGCGCTGCCTGAACCGGATGAATGACACGATTGCCGTGTGCAAGGTGACGGGCGAGTTGAAACTGGAAGGCGAAGACATCTATGACACCCGGGTCGATCCGGTGCAGCTGCGCGCCAAGGTCGGCATGGTGTTTCAGAAACCGAACCCCTTTCCAAAGTCGATCTATGACAATGTCGCCTATGGCCCGAAGATCCACGGGCTGACCCGCAACAAGGGTGAACTCGATGGCATCGTCGAAAGCTGCCTGAAAAAGGCCGCGCTGTGGAACGAGGTGAAAGACCGCCTTGATGCGCCCGGCACCGGCCTGTC
>JAAFHS010000140.1 GCA_013298485.1 Rhodobacterales bacterium | reverse complement strand
CATCGTCAACGCGGTGCAGGGGGTCAAGGAATACAACGTCAACATGGCCGCGACGATCATCACGGGGCTGGTGCCGCTGGTGATCTATTTCGTGTCGGGGAAATTGTTCGTGCGCGGCATCGCTGCCGGCGCCGTCAAGGGCTAGGCGATGACGAATTCGATTTCGGTGAAGGACCTGACCCTGAATTTCGGCGCGGTATCCGTGCTGCGCGACCTGAACCTTGATGTGGCGGAAGGCGAATTCATCGTGCTGCTGGGGCCATCGGGCTGCGGGAAATCCACGCTGCTGAACTGCCTTGCGGGGTTGTTGGACATCACGGATGGGCAGATCTGGATCAAGGGCCGCAATGTGACATGGGCCGAACCATCGGACCGCGGCATCGGCATGGTGTTCCAGTCCTATGCGCTGTACCCGCAGATGACGGTGCGGGGGAACCTGTCTTTCGGGTTGAAGAACGCGCGCATTCCGGCGGATGAGATTGCGCGCCGCGTGGCGCGTGCGTCCGAGGTGCTGCAGATCGGCCCCCTGCTGGACCGCAAGCCTGCGGCGCTGTCGGGCGGGCAGCGGCAGCGCGTGGCCATCGGGCGGGCACTGGTGCGCGATGTCGATGTGTTCCTGTTTGACGAGCCTTTGTCCAATCTGGATGCGAAGTTACGGTCGGAACTTCGGGTAGAGATCAAGCGCCTGCACACCCGTTTGCAGAACACGATGGTTTATGTGACGCATGACCAGATCGAGGCGCTGACGCTGGCCGACCGGATCGCGGTGATGCGCGGCGGGATCATCCAGCAGCTGGATGCGCCGCAGGTGATCTACAACCGGCCCGCAAACCTGTTTGTGGCCGGCTTCATCGGCAGCCCGTCGATGAACATGCTGCAGGGGACCGTGGCGGACGGGGTGTTCGTGGCGGACGATATCGCGCTGGATATGGGCGGATATGACGGGGGCGCGATGATCGACCGGGGGAAAGCGATCCTTGGCCTGCGCCCCGAACATCTGACGATTCAGGCGCAGGCCATTCCCGGCCGCACGATTGCCGCGACAGTGGAGATTGACGAGCCGATGGGGGCGGACAGCCTGGTGTGGCTGGTGACGGCGGCGGGGCAGCAAATCTCGGTCCGCCTGCCGGTGGAACGGCGGATGGCGGCGGGCACGGCGGTGCATCTGGCGGTGGATATGGCACGCGCATCCTTGTTCGATGCGGGCACGGAATTGCGGGTGTAGGACATGGATTTTGCCGGCGAATGGACGCTTTCGGACGGCACGCACACGGTGCCCTTTGCCCTACCGGGCGATGCGATCACGGCATTGCACAAGGCGGGGGTGATCCCCGACCCTTATCTCGGGCGCAACGAAATGGCCTGCCGCTGGGTTGCGGAACGGGACTGGACGCTGCGGCGGACGTTTCAGCACGGCGGTGGGCCTTGCGATCTGGTGATCGCGGAACTGGACTGCGTGGCGGAGGTGCGGCTGAACGGCGTGGTGGTGCTGGCGGCGGCCAATGCGTTCCGCACCTGGCGCACCGATGTGACAGCGCATCTTGCGACGGGGCAGAACACCATTGACATCCTGTTTCGCGCAAGCCCCGGGGCCGCCGCCGCATTGCAGGCTGCCCAGCCGTTTTTCGTGCCCTGGCATACGGGCAACTGCGCGATCCCAAATGGCAATATGCTGCGCAAGCCGCAATGCGATTTCGGCTGGGACTGGAACATCGCGCTGGCACCGTTTGGTGTTTACGGGCGCATCGCGCTGGAACCGCATGGCCCCCGGATCGGGGATGTGATCGTGCACCAGCGGCATGAAAACGGGGCGGTCGCGGTGCGGCTGGCGGTTCATGCGCCGGGTCAGGATGTGACGGCAACGCTTTGTGGCATAACGGTTACTGCTGATACAACCGGTGGCGTGGCCGATCTGGTGCTGATCCTTCCGGAGCCTGATCTGTGGTGGCCTGCGGGCCTTGGCGCACAGACCCTGCATCTGCTGACCATCACATCCGGCGGGGCCATCGCCATGCGCCATATCGGCCTGCGCGATCTGCGGCTGGTGAGCGAGGCCGATGGCGCGGGGCGGTCGTTCGGATTTGTCTGCAACGGTCATGCCACATTCGCGCGGGGGGCGAACTGGATCCCAGCCGATGCGCTGGCGGGGCGCATCACGCGGGATGCCGTGCGCGCGCTGCTGCAATCGGCGGTGGATGCGAACATGAACATGATCCGCGTCTGGGGCGGCGGGCGGTATGAGCCGGACTGGTTTTATGACATCTGTGATGAGCTGGGGTTGATGGTCTGGCAGGATTTCATGTTCGCCTGCAACCTCTACCCCTCCACCGACGCCTTTCTGCATGAGGTCCGGCAGGAGGTGCGCGAGAATGTGGCCCGCCTGCATCACCATGCCTGCGTCGCGCTGTGGTGCGGGGATAATGAGCTGATCGGCGCGCTGACCTGGTTTGAGGAAAGCCGAAAGGACCGTGACCGCTATCTGGTGAGTTATGACCGGCTGAACCGGACGATCGAGATGGAGTTGAAGGCGCTGGTGCCAGAGGCGAACTGGTGGCCATCCAGCCCGTCCCCCGGCCCCCTGTCCTTTGGCGATACCTGGCATGATGACACATCGGGCGACATGCATTTCTGGAGCGTGTGGCACGAGGGGCGGGATTTCGATCACTACCGCGATGTGAAGCCCCGCTTCTGTTCGGAATTTGGGTTTCAGTCCTATCCGTCGCTGCAGGTCATTGAGACATTTGCTGATTCGGCGGACTGGAATATCGCCTCCCCGGTGATGGAGGCGCATCAGAAGAATGCAGGCGGCAATGCGCGGATCGCGGAAACGATGTTCCGGTATTTCCGCTTTCCGGTGGATTTTGCGAATTTCGTCTATCTGTCGCAAGTGCAGCAGGGGCTGGCGATCAAGACCGCCGTCACCCACTGGCGCAGCCTGAAGCCGCATTGCATGGGCACGCTTTACTGGCAGCTGAATGATACCTGGCCTGTCTGTTCCTGGTCGAGCCTTGATCACGGCGGCAACTGGAAACTGCTGCATCATATGGCAAAGCAGTTCTTCGCGCCCGTCGTAGTCACCGCCGTGCCGACAGCGGCAGGTTTTGATCTGCGCGCCGTCAATGATCTGCGCGCTGTGGTGGAACTGACGGTAACGGCCCTTGGCGTGGCGCTGGATGGCCGCACGCGCAAGATTGCACAGACGGTGATCGCGGTCGGGCCGGACGCGGCGGTGACGGCGATGCATATCCCGGACGGCGATCTGGGCGGGGACGAGATGCTGGCCCTGACATGGACGGATGGCAGCAGCCATCGCGGCGGTGATGTCTTTGCGCCAAAGCCCTATAAATCCTATGCCCTGCGCGCACCCGAGCTGACCCACACCGTCACGGTGGTGGATGCAGGCTGGCAGATCGTGATTGCGGCGCGCACCCTTGCGCTGTTTGTCGCGGTGGAGGCGGACCGGCCGGGGCGTTTTTCGCTGAACGCGTTCACGCTGTTTCCGGGGCATGACGCGACCGTCATCTTCACGCCGGATGCGCTGGGGCCGCCCCCGCGTTTCACTATCCGCGATCTTTATTCCGCAACCCATTCACCGATCCTTGAGGAGGCATGATGTTCTCATACCAGCTTTATTCATCGCGCAATTTTCCCCCGCTGGCGGATACGCTGCGCATGCTCAAGACCGCCGGTTATGCGGGCGTCGAAGGCTTTGCCGCCATGTATCCGGATGAGGACGCGGCACAGGGCGTGGCCGCCGCCGTGAAGGATGCAGGACTGGTGATGCCGACCGGGCATTTCGATCTGGCGGCACTTGAGGATAACCCGGACGGTGTGATCCGCATGGCGCGCATGCTGGGCATCAACACCATCATCTGCCCCTGGCTGTCCCCGGACGACCGCCCGATCGATGCGACAGGCTGGCAGGCGCTGGGGCGGCGGCTGGAGGTGGCGGCAAGGCCGTTTCTTGCGGCGGGCTTCAAATTCGGCTGGCACAACCATGATTTCGAATTTCATGCTCTGCCCGGCGGGCAGCTGCCGCAGGACCTGATCTTTGCCGCCGCCCCGTCGGTCGGGTGGGAGATTGACGTGGCCTGGGTCATCAAGGGCGGGGCTGATCCGCTGGCCTATATCGCGCGCTATGGCAGCCGGATCCTGACGGCGCATATCAAGGATATCGCACCGAAGGGCGCGAAGGCGGATGAGGATGGCTGGGCCGATGTGGGCACAGGCGTGGTGGACTGGCCCGCCTGTTATGCGGCCTTGCGCGCGACTCCTTGCGCGCATTTCATTATGGAACATGACAACCCGTCCGATCACGCGCGGTTTGCCGCAAATTCCATCGCAACGGCAAAGGGCTGGTGACATGACGACAATGGGCATCGGCATCATCGGATGCGGCAATATCTCGACCACGTATCTGGGTCTGGCACCCCTGTTCAAAGGGCTGCAGGTGCGGGCCGTGGCGGATATGAACATGGACGCGGCGCGGGCGCGGGCGGCGGAATACAAGGTGCAGGCGCAGACGGTGGATGACCTGCTGGCCAATCCGGATGTTGGGTTGGTCATCAACCTGACCATTCCGGAGGCGCATTACGCCATCTCGCGCCGCGCGGTCGCGGCGGGCAAGCATGTCTATTCGGAAAAGCCCGTCGTGCTGTCGATGGCCGATGGCGTGGCCCTGCGCGATCTTGCGCGGGCGAAGGGGGTGATGGTGGGTTCTGCCCCCGACACGTTCCTTGGGGGCGCGCATCAGCAGGTCCGCCAGATGATTGATGATGGCGTGATCGGATGGAAGGCTGGCATCCGTCCCCGCATTTCTTTTTCCAGCCGGGTGGCGGCCCGATGCTGGATATGGGGCCGTATTACATCGGCAACCTGATCAATTTCCTGGGTCCCGTGCGGCGCGTGGCAGCCCTTGCCACATCGGCCCATGCCACGCGGACGGTGACCAGCCAACCCAATCCGGGGCAGGTGATCCCGGTGAACACCCCCACGAACATCCATGCGCTCTTGGATTTCCACAACGGGGCCACGGTGAACCTGTCGGTCAGCTGGGACGTGCAGGCGCACAAGCGGGTGAATATGGAACTCTATGGCACGGAAGGCAGCCTATTCGTGCCCGATCCGAACTTCTTCGGCGGGCAGATCGAGATGGCGGGCAAGGATGGCAAGATCACGCCCGTGCCCGCGTGGGATCATCCGTTCGGGCGCGCCAATCAGGACAATCCCCACCATGGCCCACTGGCCAATTACCGCTGCGCAGGTGTGGCCGACATGGTCGATGCCATCGTTACGGGCCGTGATGCGCGCTGCGCGCTGGACCGGTCCCTGCATGCGGTCGAGGTGATGCTGGCGGCACTGCAATCGGGGGCAACGGGCGCGTTCGTGACGCTGACCACCACCTGCACCCGGCCTGCACCGCTTGGCCCCGATGCCGCAGCGGCCCTCATGGCCTGACGCATGCGTTTGCCCTTGATCCGCTGGCCCCTGCCGTCATAAAGGATCGGCATGGTCAGGACAGGAATGGGCCGGACAGGACCGATGGACGCGACCACACGCAAGATCCCTTCGCACGAGCTGACCTATACGCGTCTGCGCGATATGGTGCTGTTCGGGCGGCTGGAACCGGGGCAGCCCGTGACGATCCAGGGCCTGTGCGCAGACCTTGATGCGGGCATGACCCCGGTGCGCGAGGCGATCCGGCGGCTGACGGCCGAGGCGGCGCTGACCCCGCAGGGCAACCGCCGCGTATCGGTGCCGGTGCTGTCGAAACGGGATGTGGATCAGCTGGCCTTTGCGCGCCTTGCGATCGAGCCGCATCTGGTGGAACGTGCCGCCGCGCGCATCACGCCTGCACTGGCGGCGCGGCTGACGGCGCTGGATGTGCAGGTCGACCGCGCCATCGCCACAGGGCAGATCAGCGACTATCTGGAAAGCAATCACGCCTTCCACTTTGCGTTGTACGAGGCATCGGATGCCCCCGTTCTGGTCGACATGGCGCGCGCGCTGTGGCTGCGCTTCGGGCCAAGCCTGCGGGTCGTCTGCACGCGCTACGGCGCAGGCGTGTTGCTGGACCGGCACAAAGAGGCGCTGGCCGCAATGCGCGCAGGCGACGGGCCGGGGCTGGTGGCCGCGATGCGGGCCGATATCGCGGATGGGATTGAGGGCGTAAAAGGCACGCTGCGCGCTTAATTCATTTTGCTTTTGATCTGGTTCACCCGATCAAACGCAAAACGCAAAATTCCCGCCGGTACTTGTCTTGGTTCCCCATCAACGTGACTCACATTGGTGGCAAACCGCATTACCGCCCCCAGTTGCCCTCTTGCAGATCAGCCGCCGTCGGTAGCACGCCCAGCAGATTGAGGCGGATCTCCACATCCTGTACGCGGGCAATCGTTGCCTCGTCACGCACGGCATCCGGCTGGCGCGGCAGATGCGGGGCCTGCCAGAAATCCGGCACCGACTGGATAAAGGTGCCACCGTTCATCGGCATCACAAGTGCTGCTTCCGGCACATCGGCTGGGGCAAGGGCAAAGGGCAACCATCCCATCCAGCCGATCCCGCTGCGCGCGCGGTCAAGCGGGTGGTCGAACATGCGGTAAAGGGTGGGGCTGAAATCCAGATGCTGCGGGCGCTGCCAAGATGTGGTGATACGGATCATTTCGATGTATTGCGCGGGGTCCGTGCCATAGCGCGGGTCGGCGCGGTAAAAATCTATCGACGCCCCAAGGGAAAACATTCCTCCCCA
>JAAFHS010000014.1 GCA_013298485.1 Rhodobacterales bacterium | reverse complement strand
GGCGACTGCAGGGCAAACAACTCCACCCCCGCCCAGAACAGCGCGAAAATCACCGTCGCCCACCGCCGCCACAGGGGCGCGAAAAAGGGATGGTCGGGATCGATGATCTTCACGATAATCCTTTATAGGCAAAGGGTTACTGCATCAGGATGTCATAGACCTCGCCCAGCCGCGTGCCCCTGAAATCATGATCCCCGTCAAACAGGCAGAGATCAAGCCTTTTGTCCCCCGCCGCATTATGTTCGCAGGTCATGTCGCCCAAAGTATACCCTTCGGCCGCCGAAAAACCCTTATCCGCCCGATACATCGCAAAACTCTCCGCGACATCGCCCTGCCATGTCAGCAAGGTGATGTAGCGCCCCGCCAAAGGCACCGTCCGGTCCGCCGTGCCATGCACATGGATCACATTCTGCACCCCCGCCGCACAGTTGGCCGGCGGCCCTTTCCAGAACGTCCCGGAATAGGGAATATAGCCCGCAAAGGCATCACCCCGGTCGCAGATTACATTCCACGTGAACATGCCCCCCGCAGAAAACCCAGAAATAACAATGTTATCCCGGTCAATGCCAAACCGTTCAACCGCATCTGCCACAACGGAATCCAGATAGGCCATCTCATCCCGGCCATCGGTGGATGACCCCGGCGCATTCGGAATGGCCCAGTCATCCCCCGACGCATCGAGTGCGATCAGCGCGAGGCCCCGCTCTGCAGCCATGTCTTTCAGACCCGCGCTTTTCATCGTGCCCGCCGATGATCCCTGATAACCATGCGCAAAGACGATCGCCCCGACAGGCCCCGGCGCGTCCGGCATCCGGATCCGGTAAGTTCCTGTTGCAACTGGGCAATCAGACGTCTCGCCACAGGCGAGACTGACCGTTGGCACCGCAATCGCCAGTGCTGCGATCAAAACTGAAAGTGACTTCATGCGTATGTCCCCCGCAAATGATGCCTCTATGTCGCATATTTGCGGGATAGGAAAAGCCGGGTCATGATGACGTTTGCGTCATGATCCGGCGATGGCCTATTTCCGCCCCCGCCGCGCCTTGCCACCCCGCATGCCGGCCCGCCCGCCTGTGGACCGCCCCGCCATCTTGACCGCCGCCTCGGACGCCTCTTCCACCGCCGATTGCCGCGCCAGCGGGTCGTCGGCAATCGCCAGCTCCACCGCCTCCAGCCGCTTGACCTCATCCCGCAGACGGGCGGCTTCTTCGAATTCCAGGTTCTCGGCCGCTTTGCGCATGGCCACACGCATCGCATTCAGATGCTCGGCCAGGTTATTGCCGATCATCGGTTTTTCAACTTTCGCGGTCACCCGCGCCATGTCGGTATCACCCTTCCACAGGCCAGCGAGCACGTCTTCGACGTTCTTTTTTACCGTCTCGGGTGTGATCCCGTGTTTGATGTTATAGGCCATCTGCTTTTCGCGCCGCCGGTTCGTCTCACCCAAGGCACGTTCCATCGATCCGGTGATCCGGTCGGCATACATGATGACGCGTCCGTCCGCGTTCCGCGCCGCCCGCCCGATGGTCTGGATCAGCGATGTTTCCGACCTGAGGAACCCTTCCTTATCGGCATCAAGGATCGCCACCAGCCCGCATTCAGGGATATCCAGCCCCTCGCGCAACAGATTGATCCCCACCAGCACGTCAAACGCGCCGAGCCGTAAATCCCGCAGAATTTCAATGCGTTCGATGGTATCGATGTCGCTGTGCATATAGCGGATGCGGATGCCCTGCTCGTGGAAATACTCGGTCAGATCTTCCGCCATCCGCTTGGTCAGGACGGTGACCAGCACGCGCAATCCCTGTGCTGCCACGCGCCGGATTTCATCCAGCAGATCATCGACCTGCATATCAACAGGGCGGATTTCGACGGGCGGGTCCAGCAGCCCGGTGGGGCGGATCACCTGTTCGGTAAAGGCACCCCCGGCCTGTTCCAGCTCCCATGCCGCGGGGGTAGCGGAGACGAACACCGATTGCGGGCGCATCGCATCCCATTCTTCGAACTTCAGGGGGCGGTTGTCCATGCAGCTGGGCAGGCGGAACCCGTGTTCGGCCAGCGTGAATTTGCGCCGGTAGTCGCCCTTGTACATGCCGCCGATCTGGGGGACGGACACGTGGGATTCATCGGCGAAAACAATAGCATTGTCGGGGATGAATTCGAACAGGGTGGGGGGCGGCTCGCCCGGTGCGCGGCCCGTCAGGTAGCGGGAATAATTTTCGATCCCGTTGCAGACCCCCGTCGCCTCCAGCATCTCCAGATCAAAGCTGCACCGTTGTTCCAGCCGCTGCGCCTCCAGCAGCTTGCCCTCATTCACCAGCTGATCAAGCCGCTGGCGCAGTTCCTTTTTGATCCCTTGGATCGCCTGCTGCATCGTCGGGCGCGGGGTCACGTAATGGCTGTTGGCATAGATGCGAATCTGCTTGAAACTATCAGTCTTCGCCCCCGTCAGCGGATCGAATTCGATAATCGATTCAAGCTCTTCCCCAAAAAAGCTGAACCGCCACGCCCGGTCGTCCAGATGCGCGGGCCACACTTCCAGACTGTCGCCCCGCACCCGGAACGAGCCGCGCTGAAACGCCTGATCATTGCGGCGGTAGGCTTGCGACACCAACTCGCCAATCACGCAGCGCTGGTCATAGGCCTGCCCGACGATCAAATCCTGCGTCATCGCCGAATAGGTTTCGACCGACCCGATGCCATAGATACACGACACCGACGCCACGATGATCACATCATCGCGTTCCAAGAGGGCGCGGGTCGCCGAATGGCGCATCCGGTCGATCTGTTCGTTGATCTGGGATTCCTTCTCGATATAGGTATCGGACCGCGCGACATAGGCCTCGGGCTGGTAATAGTCGTAGTAGGATACGAAGTATTCGACTGCATTGTCCGGGAAGAACCCTTTGAATTCCCCATACAATTGCGCGGCCAGTGTTTTGTTCGGTGCCAGGATGATCGCCGGGCGCTGCGTTTCCTCGATGATCCGCGCCATCGTGAATGTCTTGCCCGTGCCGGTCGCCCCCAGCAGCACCTGATCGCGTTCCCCGGCCATGACACCCGCCGTCAGTTCCGCAATCGCCGTCGGCTGATCACCCGCCGCCGTGAACGGTGTCGACAATTGAAACCGCCGTCCGCCTTCCAGTTTGGGGCGGGTCAGAACCTCGGGGCGGTCGGACAGGGCATTGGCATTGTTGTGGGGCATGGGGCGATTCCCTTCGACCTCTAAAGTGGTCCGTTTGCGGTGCAACGCAAGGCTCGCCGCGATTGTCGCCGCAGTCTCATGACAGGATCCGTCAGGACCACTGTGGCGAATATGTGAACAGATGCCAGAATTTGCATCTTGGGGTTGAGTGGCGTCTGTTTCTAGGGCATTCTTTATTTTGCAAGCAGCGATCTGCCTGTCGGTTGACCATTCTCCCAGAGAGTCCTCCCCTCTCGCGTCGGCCGACAGGCTCTTTTCCAGGCGAGGCGCTTGCAGAACCCCGCACAATTGGGAATAACAGGCGCATCCGAAACGGAGTTTGCCCATGCCCGCCCGCATCTACCAACCTGCCCGCACCGCCATGCAATCGGGCACGGCAAAGACCAGGGATTGGGTGCTGGAATTCGCCCCCGCCTCGGCGCGCGAGGTGGACCCCCTGATGGGCTGGACGTCGAGCGATGATACCCAGGCCCAGGTGCGCTTGCGGTTTGATACACAAGAGGCGGCGCAGGACTATGCCCGTGCAAACGGGATCGACGCGGAAGTGACGCTGCCCAAACCGCGCAAGGCCAATATCCGTCCGCGCGGATACGGCGAAAACTTCGCAACCGACCGCAAGGGTGCCTGGACGCATTGATGCCCGCGATTACGCTTGAAAGCCCGCTGGGTGCCGATCTCGCCCTGCTGATGGCGCGCCACACCGCCGACATGCATGCGCAGACACCACCCGAAAGCATCCACATGATGGATGCAGGTCAACTGGCGATCCCCGATGTCTCATTTTTCGTGATGCGCGACGGTGACCAGCCCATCGGCATGGGCGCGTTCAAGCGCCTGTCGGGTACCCATGGCGAGATCAAATCGATGCATATCCTGCACGAACACCGGGGCAGGGGCCTGTCCAAGGCGATGCTGACCCATCTTGTGGATGCCGCCCGTGCTGCAGGCCTCACCCGCCTGTCGCTGGAAACCGGGGTGGAGGCCATCTTTGCCCCTGCACGCAGCCTCTATGAACGCGCGGGTTTTGCATATTGCCCGCCGTTCGAAGGCTATACCCTCGATCCCAACAGCGTTTTCATGACCAAGGTGCTTGCCTGACGCAGCGCTTCACGCCAAAAGGGCCGCGTGCGGGCTCATAGCTCAACTGGATAGAGCAAGGACCTTCTAAGTCCGAGGTTGGGGGTTCGAATCCTCCTGGGCCCGCCACTAAAGCGGATCATCTTCAATCTGAACCAGATTGAAGATGGTCCAAGACATTCCAGCCGTAGGTCATCTTGCGCATCACCTTTCACCCGGTGCACCGGGTCAAAGGTGATGCTCTTTATTCCGCCGCCTCAAAGAACTGATCGTCGATCAGCAGCCCTTCATCCGTGCGGATCACCATCGACACGCTGGGGGCCGACCCGTCATTCGGATACTGGATCAGCACGCCATCCTTGATCTCATACCGCCCGCCCGTCGCGTTCCCGTCGCCCCCGGTGGAAAACCCCCCGGTCAGGTTGCCGCCGCCATCCACGAAATTCCCGAATGCCCCGCCGAAACTTTCGCCCGTATAGGTGCCGTCCGGCAGGAAGGTTGTGGATGACGACGATGATATCCCGCCTTCAATCCCCGCGCCGGGCGTAAAGCCGGAATAGTAAAAGCTGGAGACGCCGCCATTCAGCCGCGTGCCGTCCGCCACCGTATCATAGGGAAACAGATCACGGTTTGCGTCCTGCAAGCCGCCCTCATCAATCAGGCGCAGGGTTTCCGTCTCGCCCGTCGCGAAAGTCAGTTCCACCTTGCTGCCGATCTTGCGATAGGTGCCGAACTGCGTATCGCCTGCATTGCGGTACGCCTCGGCATCGATGGGCGCGAGGCCCGTTGGCGGCGTGCCGTCATAGAAATAGCCATCCTTCCAGAACACCAGCCGCCGATGGTCGATCTCCAGCCGGATCATCATGTCAAGGCCAAGGCCCGTATACTGATACCACCCCCACCACATGCCCTCCAGCGGGCCCGGCACCGGTTCCGGCATCAGCGACGCCGCCCCTTCCGAGATGAACTGCAGGCCCGACAGCATGGGTATGATCTGCTCCTGCAGTGTTGCCATCGTCGCATCCATTGCCTCGCCTTCGTAGCCCGCATAGCCTTCGAATGCGATCACCTCGAAACGGTCCGTCAGTTCGAACCCGAACACGAAGAACGGATCGCCATCTGCCGTGAAGGCCGACAGCGCCACGTTCAGCGGCCCGAGATTGGTCATCGTCGCGGGTTGAACGGCATCAATGCTGGCACGGTCATCCTCGTCCACGAACTGCGGACCCATGCGCGTGACGTAATCAATCAGACTGCCTGACTTCGCGGCACCCGGGCCAAGATGGATGTAGCAGTATTCGCAGACATCATCCGGCGGATCATAGGTCAGGATCTGGATGCCATTCTCGATCGCCCCGGTGTCCCAATGGGGCGGCAGGGTGTAGATGATATTGCCGTGCTGCAACCGTTCCGCCCAGGCACATGGTGCCAAAGCCAGAAACAGGATGATCGACATCAACCGCATGCCACGCCCCAAATGACCACAGCCGAAAGGTGCCACCCACTTGCCGCATGGGCAAGTCCGTCATTCCGTACTGGGTGCGCCACCCTCGAACTTGTTACCGTGGCGATAGTCGCAAGGCGCCTCCTGCATCTGCAGGTGCAGCTGATCTCCGGTGTAGGGATGCGCGCGCGCGACGTCTTCATCGAACTGAATGCCAAGGCCGGGGGTGGTGGGCGGCAGCAGATAGCCATCCTCCCATGTGATGGAATTCCGGATCAGCTTTTGGTGGAATGCCCCCCCGGTTTCAATCGTCTCGGCAATCAGCAGATTGGGGATTGAGGCGGCCAGGTGAATATTCGCCGCCCATTCCACCGGGCCTGCATAAAGATGCGGGGCCATTTCCGCGTTGAACACTTCCGCCATCGCCGCGATCTTCTTGGCCTCCCAGATACCACCGACGCGGCCCAAAGCCGGTTGCAGGATTTTCACACCCCCATGACGCAGCAGCGCCCCGAATTCCGCCTTGGTCGTCAACCGCTCACCCGTCGCCAGCGGCACCCGCACATGGCGCGCGACCTCGGCGAATTCCGCAAGGTTATCCGGCGGGATCGGCTCTTCGTACCATAGCGGATAGTATGGCTCCAACGCCTGGCCCATGCGGATCGCACCCGGCGTGGTGAACTGCCCATGCGTGCCGAACAGCAGATCCGCGCGGTCCCCAACCGCCGCGCGGATCGCTTTGCAGAACGCGACGGAACGGGTGATGTCAGACATCGCCGGTTCATGCCCGCCGCGGATGGTGTAGGGGCCCGCGGGGTCGAACTTCACCGCCGTGAAGCCCATGTTCACAAAGCGCAGCGCCGCCGCGGCGGCCGCATCCGGATCGACCCAGAAGGCCGCACTTTCCTTGCCCGGTTCAGGATACAGATAGGTGTAGGACCGCACCCGTTCATTCACCATGCCCCCCAGCAACGCCCAGACAGGGCGGTCGCGTGACTTGCCAAGGATATCCCAGCAGGCAATCTCCAGCCCCGAAAACGCGCCCATCACGGTGGGATCGGGCCGCTGCGTGAAGCCTGATGAATAGGCGCGGCGGTACATCCATTCGATGTTTTCCGGGGATTGCCCCGCCATATGGCGATGAAACACATCCTCGATCACCGCGATCATCGCCTTGGGCCCGACGGTCGAGGCATAGCATTCGCCGTAGCCCACGATGCCATTGTCGGTGGTGACCTTGGGGAAAATCCAGTACCGCCCGCCCCAGCCCGGATGCGGCGGGGCGACGATGAAAATCTCGAGGTCCTTCAGTTTCATGGGCTGGCTCTTTCGTCAAAAGCCGGGGGTTTCACACCCCCGGACCCCCGTGGGATAGTTGGGAACAGAGGAAGGCTAGGCGGATTTCGGGGCCACTTCACGCGTGCCCGCGACATGCAGCATGACGCAGATGACCATCAGGACTGCCGCCAGCAGGAAGGGCGCGCCGGGGGCATAGATGGCGGCACCGGGCACGGTGAAGGCGGCGAAAGTGTTGGTCATGATCAGCGGGGCGGTGATCATCGCAATTGCGTTCAGCGACGACATCACGCCCTGCAATTCGCCTTGGGCATTGGCCGGGGTGGCGCGGCTGGCGATGGATTGCAGGGCCGGGGTGACAACGCCGCCAAGGGCGGTGAAGGGCGTAATGATCAGCACGAGCCAGCCCGCGCTTGTCAGCCCGATTGCCACCAGCGTCACGATATTCACGCCCATGCCGATCAGCGCCGCCTTGTGTTCGCCAAACCGCCGGATCAGCGGGCCGACCAGCAGGGCCTGGCCCGCCGCAAAGGAAATCCCGTAAACCGCCAGCGACACCCCGACCATTGTCGCGGACCAGCCAAAGGCCTGCTGGCCGAAAAAGCTCCAGATCGCGGCATAGACGCCCATCGCAACGCTCAAGACCAGATAGCAGGCCAGCGTACGGCGGATGCCGGGCAGGCGGCTTGCGGCCTGCAGGGCGCGCAAGGGGTTGGCGCGGGGCAGGGTGAAGGGGCGGCGTGTGGCATCGGTGACGGTTTCGGGCAGCACGAAGTAACCGAAGGCGAGGTTGGCAAATGCCAGCACGGCGGCCGCATAGAAGGGCGCGTGCAGATCAATGGTGGCAAGCCCACCCCCGATCAGCGGCCCCAGCACGAAGCCCACGCCAAACCCCGCCCCGATCAGGCCAAAGCGGCGACCGCGATCCTCGGGCGGGGTGATATCGGCGATGAACGCCGTCGCGGTAGAATAGGTGGCGGCTGTGATACCCGAGATGACGCGTGCCACCAAGAGCAGCCAGATCGTCGGTGCCGCCGCCATCACCAGATAATCCAGCCCCATCACGAACAGCGAGATCAACAGGATGGGGCGGCGGCCATAGCGGTCTGACAAAGCGCCGACCGCAGGCCCGCAGAGGAACTGCATCACCGCGAATGACGCCGACAGGATGCCACCCCACAGGGCCGCCTGCCCCAATGACAGCCCGGTCAGGTTTTCGATGAGGTCAGGCATCACCGGAAACATCAGCCCGATCCCGATCGCGTCCAGCGTGACGGTGATCAGGATGAAGGTCAGGGCGAGGTTTTTCTGGGCCATCGCGCAAACCTATGCTGCGGTTGCGGTTTTGGCCAGATCAGACATGCCCGATGCTGCGCAGGAAATCCGTCAGGACGGCGGCAAAGGCGCCCGGCGCCTCGATCATCGGGAAATGCCCCGCACCCCGGATCAGATGAAACCGGCCGCCCCGGATCAGATCGCCGGTTTCGCGCACGAGGTCGGGCGGGGCCAGCCAGCCATCCTGTGCCATGCCGCGCATGATACCCTCCCAATGGGCGAAATCCGGGCCTGCCCGAAAGCCGGGTGAAAACAGCGCCTGCATCGCGCCGTCATGAATCGCGCCAAGGCCGCCCGCCTGCACCACTGCCATCGCATCGCGCCAGAACCACGGCGTGCCGATCTTGGCCGCCGTGTTCGACAGCACGAGGGCGCGCACCAGATCCAGCCGCTTGACCGCGAGGCCCTGCGCCACCAGCCCGCCCATCGACACGCCCAGATAAACGCAATCGCGGATCCCGAGATGATCGAGCAGCCGTTCGGCATCATGGATCAGCGCACCCATGCTGTAGGGCGCAGGTGGCACATCCGACCCGCCATGCCCGCGATGGTCATACCGCAGGATGCGCAAGCCGGGCGGCAGAAGCGCCACCACCGCATCCCACATCGACAGGTTCAGGCCAAGCGCGTGGTTCAAGACCAGCACGGGGCCGTCATTGGGGCCATCCAGACGGTAGTGCAGACGCAGATCAGGCAGATAGGCAAGCATGTTCGATAATCACAACTGAAGGGGCCAGGGTTCGGACGGGATGTTCGATTATGTAAATTTATGCAGGATGTCGGCGAACAGATCCGCATCCACATTCCCGCCCGATGCCGTGCAGATTACCGCATCCCCGGCGCATTCATCCCGGCGGAACACTGCGGCCGCCAGCGCCACCGCCCCGCCCGGTTCCAGCACGATGCGCAGATGCGTAAAGGCCAGCGCCACCGCGCGCAGCGCCTCATCATCCGTCACAACCAGCCCGGACCCGCACAGGCGCTGCAGGATCGGGAAGGTCAGCACCCCCGGTGCCGCCGTCATGATCGCATCGCAGACCGTGGTCTTGCCCGCATGCGCCACGATCCGCCCCGCGCGCAAGGACTGCGCCACATCATCGAACCCCGCAGGTTCCGCCGGGCGCACGCGCAGCCCCGGGGCCCGCGCCGCCAGCGCCAGTGCAATCCCCGACGTCAGCCCGCCACCGCCGCAGCAGGTGATGACATCCGCGGTATCCACCCCCGCTGCTGCCGCCTGTTCCGCAATCTCCAGCCCCACCGTGCCTTGCCCGGCAATCACCGCGGGATCATCAAAGGGCCGCACCAGCACCAATCCCCGCGCTGTCGCGATCTGCGCCCCGATGGCATCCCGGTCCTCGCCCTTGCGGTCATAAAGCACGACCTCGGCCCCGTAGCCCTTGGTATTCGCGATCTTCACCGCAGGCGCATCCGACGGCATCACGATCACCGCCGCACGCCCCTGCATCCGTGCCGCCAGCGCCACGCCCTGCGCGTGATTGCCGGACGAAAACGCGATCACGCCCACGCCTGCGGGCAGCATCGACAATGCCGCCCAGGCCCCGCGAAACTTGAAACTGCCCGTCCGCTGCAGGCATTCTGCCTTGACCAGCACCCGCCGCCCCGCCAGCGCGTTCAGCGTATCGCTTTCCAACAGCGGTGTGATCCGCGCATGCCCCGCCATCCGCGCTGCCGCTGCCGCAATCATCGCAATATCGGTCATGCCACCGCCTTCAGGAATGCTGCAATCACCTGCAGGCTTTCGGGTTCATCAAGGAATGGCACATGCGCCCGCCCCGGCACTTCGGCAAAAATCATGTCGGGTCGCCGTGCCAGCATATCCGCCGCTGTGGCCGCAGAAACAAGGTCGGAATTCGCCCCCCGGATCATGGCTACGGGCAGCCCCGCCAGTGCATCAAACAGGGGCCACAGATCCACCGGGGGGGCCGCCACCGCCGCCAGAAACGCCTCCCGCAGCGCCGGATCATAGGTGATGCGCAGGCCGTCTGGCGTCTGCACATAGTGCTTCATGGCCTCCGCCATCCAGCGTTCATGCGGAACGCCCTCAAACCCCTCCAGCACGCGGCCCAGCAGCCCCGCCATCTCGGCCTGGGTTTTCGCCGCCGGATTGCGCCCCACGTGGTCCTGAATGCGGACGAGGCCGTCATGGTTCAACACCGGGGCCACGTCGTTCAGGCACAGCCCCAGCAGACGGTCGCGCGCGACCGCCGCCAGCAGCATCCCGATCAGGCCGCCGCGCGAGGTGCCCAAAACCGCCGCCCGCGCCACCCCCAGATGATCCAGCAGCGCCAGCGCATCCGCGCCTTCCTGCGCAATCGTGTATGTATCAGCCCCCGACCAGCCGCTTTGTCCCCGCCCCCGGTAATCCATCCGGATCAACCGGCATGGCGGCAGATGCGGCATCAGATATTCGAAATCCCGCATCGTCCGGGTCAGCCCCGCAAGGCACAGCAGCGGCACACCATCCCCCTGATCGTCATAGGCAATCCGCGTGCCGTCAGGGGCGAAGAAATGGCTCATGCCGCGTGCCACAGCGCAGGCAGATGCGTCAGATCGGGGATGATATGGGCCGGTGCGTGCGACAGCCGGTCCATCGGCAGGCCGCCCCGGTTGACCCAGACCGTGCGGAATCCGTATCGCGCAGCCCCCGCCGCATCCCACCCGTTGGACGAGACGAACATGACCGCGTCCCGTGCCACGCCCAGACGTGCCTCCACCAGATCATAGACCACCGTTGCGGGTTTATAGATGCCCACCTCTTCCACCGACAGCAGTGCGGCGAAATGCGCAGCAATCCCCGCACTGGCGCAGGCACGCGCCAGCATCGCAGGTGTGCCGTTGGACAGGATCACCTTGCGCGCACCCGGCAGGGCGGCCAGCATCCCAAGCACTTCTGCGTAGGCCGGCAGATCATCATAGAGCGCCAGCAGACGCGCACGCAACGCAGGCTCCACCCCCTGCGCCGCCATCGCCCAATCCAGCGCATCTGCGGTCACCTGCGCAAAATCGCGGTGATCGCCCATGATCGCGCGCAGCCATGTGTATTCCAGCTGCTTGGCACGCCAGTCGGCGGCGAGCCGTGGCCAGATATGCGACAGGGCAGGGACCTCAGCCGCCGCCATCCGCGCGGCCCCCGCCACATCGAACAGGGTGCCATAGGCATCAAAGATCAGGGTCGTCAGGGCCATCGGCATCTCTCCAGCCTGGGCACAGTTGCACAGGCCTGAACGAAGGAAAAGGTGGTGGGCGGTGGCGGTGCAAAGCGGCCGCCGGGGCTGCGGGACGCAGCAGCCTTTCGATGCGTCTTTCTCGGCCCTCGGTCTGGATAGGCGAATGACCGCCAAAGGATCCTGGACCCCACATCCCCCCGGGCCTGAGACATTCCCCCGCAGCCGCCGTCCCTTGAAGCCCCGCCTTCCAGCGGATAGACGCAGCCCATGGTAGATACCGTGGATGAAGAACGCGCGAAATCGAAACGCATGGGCTCGCTCCGTGGGCTCGCCCCATTCGTGGCCCCCTACCGCCGCCTGACCTTCTACGCCATCGCGGCCCTTGTCCTGACCGCCGCCGTCAGCCTGATCCTGCCGCTTGCCGTCCGCCGCGTGATCGACGGCTTCAGTGCCGATAATGCGGCCCTGCTTGACGAATACTTTGCCGCCGCCCTGGGGATTGCCGCCCTGCTCGCCCTGGGCACCGGCCTGCGCTATTACCTTGTGACGCGCCTCGGCGAACGCGTTGTGGCCGATATCCGCCGCGCGCTGTTTGACCGCGTCATGGGCCTGTCGCCCGCCTTCTTCGAACGCCTGATGACGGGCGAGATCGTCAGCCGTCTGTCAACCGACACCACGCTGATCCTGTCCGTCATCGGCTCCTCCGTCTCCATCGCGCTGCGCAATGCCCTGATTCTGCTCGGCGGCCTGGTCCTTTTGTTCCTCACCTCGACCAAGCTCTCCCTCCTTGTCCTGCTGATCGTGCCCGCCGTTATCGTGCCCATCGTCGTGCTGGGGCGCAAACTGCGCCGTCTGAGCCGTGAAAATCAGGATTGGATCGCCGCCGCCTCCGGCCAGGCGACCGAGGCGCTGACTTCCGTGCAAACCGTGCAGGCCTTCACGCATGAGGGCAAGACCCGCGCCCTGTTTTCCGATGTCACCGAAAAATCCTTTGAATCCGCGAAAACCCGCATCGGCACCCGCGCCATCATGACCATGATCGTGATCTTCCTCACCTTCACCGGCATCGTCGGCGTGCTGTGGATCGGCGCGCGCGATGTGCGTGCGGGCCTGATGACGCCCGGCGAATTGGTGCAGTTCGTCATCTATGCCGTGATGGTCGCAGGTGCCGTGGGCGCGCTGTCCGAAATCTGGGGCGAATTGCAACGCGCGGCAGGGGCCACCGAACGGCTGGTCGAACTTCTCAACACCACCGATACCGTGCTTGATCCCGCCCACCCGCTGCCCCTGCCACACCCCGTGCGCGGGGCCATCAGTTTTGAAAACGTCGTTTTCCGCTACCCCTCGCGCCCCAATCAGAGCGCGCTTGACGGTGTCACCCTGCAGGTCGAACCGGGCCAGACCGTTGCGCTTGTCGGCCCCTCCGGGGCGGGCAAGACCACCATCCTGCAGCTTCTGATGCGGTTCTATGACCCGCAGTCGGGCACCGTGCGCCTTGACGGCGTGGCCCTGCCCGACATGGCCCGTGCCGATTTCCGCGCCGCCATCGCGATGGTCCCGCAGGACCCGGTGATCTTTGCCACCTCGGCCCGCGAAAACATCCGCTTCGGCCGCCCCGATGCCAACGATGCCGACGTGGAATCCGCCGCCCGCGCCGCCGCCGCCCATGATTTCATTGCAAGCCTGCCGCAGGGCTATGACAGCCCCCTTGGCGAACGCGGCGTCATGCTGTCGGGCGGGCAGAAGCAGCGCATCGCCATCGCCCGCGCCATCCTGCGCGATGCCCCCGTCCTGTTGCTGGACGAGGCGACCTCCGCACTCGATGCCGAAAGTGAGGCTGCCGTGCAGCGCGCCGTCGAAACCCTCAGCCGGGGCCGCACCACGCTGGTTGTCGCACACCGCCTTGCCACCGTGAAACGCGCCGACCGCATCATCGTCTTTGACAAGGGCCGGATTGCCGCCACCGGCACCCATGATGCCCTGGTCGCTGAAGGCGGCCTTTATGCCCGCCTCGCCCGTCTGCAATTCACCGACGGGCAGGCCTGAAATCCCACAGACGCTGCGTTAAATTGCGTGCATGGGCTTGCGGGATCACCCCTTCATGGCCAATTCTTTCCCCAACACAAATGCTGCGGGAAAAACCGGGGCTCAAGGGGAGGAGACGACCATGACATTCGCAAGCCAGGCGGACATCCGCGCGATGGAGGCCGCAGGCCCCTGGGATGACGGCACCCATCCCCGGTCGATGTACGAATTTCTCAGCCGCACCAAGGCCGCCCATGGCGCGCGCCCCGCGATCTCCTACCAGATCACCTCAGGCCCCGCAGACAAGGCCGAAACCCTGACATGGAACGCGCTGCACGCGCAGGTCACGCAGGCCGCCAACATGTTCCGCAGCCTCGGCATCGGCGAGCGGGATGTCGTGGCCTACATCCTGCCCAATGCGCTTGAAACCGCCGTGACCCTGATCGCAGGTGCCGTCGCGGGGATCGTGAACCCGATCAATCCGCTGCTGGAACCTGACCAGATCGCAGGTATCCTGCGCGAAACCGGGGCAAAGGTCGTCGTCACCCTGCGCGCCTTCCCGAAAACCGATGTCGCCCAAAAGGTGGCCGCTGCCGTGGCCCTTGCCCCCAACGTGAAAACCGTGGTCGAGGTTGACCTGCTGCATTACCTGACGTTCCCGAAAACCTGGATCGTCCCTCTGATCCGCCCCAAGAACCCCGTCAGCCATACCGCCCGCGTCGTGAATTTTGCCGCCGAATGCGCGCGTCACCCTGCCGACCGCCTGACCTTCCCCGACATCACCACCGACCGCGTCGCCGCCTATTTCCACACCGGCGGCACCACCGGCCTGCCCAAGGTTGCCCAGCACCGCATCTCGGGCATGGTCTATAACGGCTGGGTGGGTGCATCGATCCTGTTCAAGGCGACCGACACCGTGCTCTGCCCCTTGCCGCTGTTCCATGTCTTTGCCGCCTATCCGATCATGATGTCGATGATCGCAAGCGGGGCCCATGTCGTCTTCCCGACCCCCGCAGGCTATCGCGGCGAAGGCGTGTTTGACAATTTCTGGAAACTCGTCGAACGCTGGAAGATCACCTACACCATCACCGTGCCCACCGCCCTTGCCGCCCTGATGCAGCGCCCGATCAATGCCGATATCTCGTCCCTGCGCGGCACCTTCTCCGGCTCCGCCCCCCTGCCGGTTGAGCTTTACAACCGCTTCAAAGCCGCCACCGGGCTTGAGATTATCGAAGGCTACGGGCTGACCGAGGCGACCTGCCTTGTCTCCTGCAACCCACCCGACGGTGAAAAGCGCATCGGTTCGGTCGGCCTTGTCTTTCCCTACACGGACGTGAAAATCCTGATTGCCCGCGACGGCGCATTTCAGGATTGCGGCGTGGATGAGGTGGGCGAAATCTGCGTGTCGAACCCCGGCGTCTTTGCCGGGGCCACCTACACCGAGGCGGACAAGAACCGCGATCTTTACGCCCGCGAAAAATGGCTTC
>JAAFHS010000139.1:742-6753 GCA_013298485.1 Rhodobacterales bacterium | reverse complement strand
GCAGCAACATGATTGACGGTAATGTTTTCCGAGAGAGCTTTGGAGACAAATCAATCAAGTATCGTTGGGGGGCCGCGAATGGGCGCGACACATTAAAGCTGGAGCTTGACGACATGCGCCATATCGCGCCCGTAACCCTTGACCGCTACATCGCCATCGCGGATATCCTGATCCGTTTTCGGCGCCCGCGTTACATGTGGGTCGGTGACAGAAACTATCGCGACAAAGGCCACGCGATGTTTGACAGGCTGCGCATTGTCGCCAACTGGTTCGCCTGGGTGCCGCAGAACGTGACCCCGGCGCAAATCCCCTCGGCCCATCTGGTGCAGCCGCATCTGGGGGGTACGCTGATCGTCACCCAGCCCGATTTCTTCAACATCAATGACAACCAGCCCGCCATCGACCGTGCGAATGCGGTGGAGTACGAGATGAACGAGGCGGGTGTCCTGCCGCGCCTGATCGACCTGAACTGACAGCTACTTCTTCTTCAGGTCTTCCTCGATGATATGCGGCTGCAGTGCATATATCTGGGCGAACAGGAAGACGGTCAGCGCGATGGGAAAGCCGAAGGTTTCGATGGCGACCCAGACGTCGTTGGATTGCGTGCGCCAGATCGCCTCGTTTGCGATGGCCAGCGCCACAAAGCCAAGTGCGAGGCGTTTGGTCAGGATCACCCAGCCCGCCTGCCGCATCGGCAGCACCTCGCCCATCACCCATTGCAGATAGGTCTGCCCGCGCCAGAGGCCGAAGGCGAGGATCGCGGCCATGGACCCGTAGACGATGGTGGTCTTCATCTTGAAGAACCGCTCGTCATTGAACCAGGCGGTCAGGCCGCCGAAGAAGATCACCATGAAGGCCGTGAACAACTGCATCCGGCTGAGCTTGCCCGTGAGAAACCATAAGGCCCCCATCGCGACCAGCAGGATCGGCACAAAGACGAGTGCAGCCACGATGAAACCGGAATAGGTGGTGCCTGCCATGACGAACTTGTCGTCCTTGATCCACATGTAGATCACGAAGAATACCAGAGTCGGACCCAGTTCGAGGGCCTGTTTCAGAAAAGGGCTGATCGTCTTTTCGGTCATGTCGGCCTCATGGTTCAGGCAATGCCGCACAGGGCGCGGGCGAAGTCTTCGGGATCAAAGGGCTGCAGATCGTCAATCTGTTCACCCACCCCGATGGCGTGGATCGGCAGGCCGAACTTGTCGGCAAGGGCCACGAGCACGCCGCCCTTGGCGGTGCCGTCAAGTTTGGTCATCACGAGGCCCGACACATCGGCGATCTTGCGGAAAATCTCTACCTGCGCAATCGCGTTCTGGCCCGTGGTCGCATCGAGCACGAGGATCGTGTTATGCGGGGCGGTCGGGTCTTTCTTGCGGATGACGCGGACGATCTTGGCCAGTTCCTCCATCAGATCGGCGCGGTTCTGCAGGCGACCTGCAGTGTCGATCATCAACAGGTCGGCACCATCGGCCTGCGCGCGTGTCAGCGCATCGAAGGACAGGCTGGCGGGATCGGAGCCTTCGGGCGCGGTCAGCACGGGCACGCCCGCCCGGGTGCCCCAGATCTGCAGCTGTTCCACGGCGGCGGCGCGGAAGGTGTCGCCCGCGGCGATGATGACAGATTTTCCGGCGGCCTTGAACTGCGAGGCGAGCTTGCCGATGGTTGTGGTCTTGCCCGATCCATTGACGCCGACCACCAGCACGACCTGCGGTTTCTGGGGGTACAATGGCAGGGGACGGGCGACGGGGGTCAGGATGCGGGCGATTTCATCCGCCAGTGCTGTGCGGAGTTCGGTCGCGGAGATGCGGCGGCCCATGCGGCCTTCGGCGATGTTGGCGGTGACGCGCAGGGCGGTGTCGACACCCATATCGGCCTGGATCAGCAATTCCTCCAGGCTTTCCAGCATTGCGTCATCAAGCACGCGGCGCGGCTCGTCTGCGGTGGTGCGGCCCAACAGTCGGCCGATCAGGCCGGGGCGGGGGGCCTCGGGCTCCGCTGCTGGGGGCGCGACGGTGCTGACGGTTTCGGCGGGCACGGCGACGGGCGCATCCGCAATCCCAGCCGCATCAGGCGGGGCACCATCGGAGACGAGAGCATCCAGCCCTTCCCCGATCTTGTCGGAGGAGCGGAAGAGCTTGTCCTTGAGTTTCTTGAAAAATGACATGCGGCCCTGCTGATGGATTTCCCCTGACCTAATCGTTCCGCGCCTGCGTGGGAAGAGCCAAAGCTGGAATCCGGGCGGAGGGGTGATGCGGGAAAGGAAGAAACGCCATAAAATTGACGGCTGTCAATTTTCAGCTTTATTGTTTTTTTTCAATAGCTTGAATTTTATTTTCGGTACCGCATTAACACTTTTGTAACATTGCGTGATCGGCCTTTTCATGACCCTGCGACGAAATCAATCGTTTCCGAACGGGGGCTGGCAGGCCACGGCAGCCATGCTAGTTTGCCGCCCATGAGACTTCGTCTGCCCATGATCCTGTTTGCGCTTGCGAGCCTTGCCCCCCTGCCCCTGTTTGCTGCGGGGGTCTGGGCGGGTGGTGCATGGGCGTTGGGCGTGTTCCTGTACATGACGGCCTTTGCCGCCCTGCTGGATCAGGCGATCCCTTATGTCGCGCCGGAGGCGGATGAGGCGGTGGAGTTTCCGGGCACGGACGCGCTGCTGGTGATGCTGGCCATCGGGCATCTGGCGGCGTTTCCCCTGACGGTCTGGGCGATTGCAGGCGACAGTGGCCTTGGGTTCTGGGAGAAGGCCGCGCTGTTTCTGGGTGCGGGGCTGTGGTTCGGGCAGGTGTCGAACCCGATGGCGCATGAGTTGATCCACCGGGGCAACCGCTGGCTGTTCCGGCTGGGGGGCTGGTCTATACCTCCATGCTGTTCGGGCATCACACATCGGCGCACCGGCATGTGCATCACCGTCACGCGGCCAGCCGCAATGATCCGAACACGGCGCGGTCGGGCGAAGGGTTCTATGCGTTTTTCCTGCGGGCCTGGGGCGGGTCGTTCCGCGAAGGCTATCGGGCGGAAGCCGCGCGGGGACCTGCCGTGCATCCCTATGTCTGGTATCTGGGGGGTGCGGTTGCGGCGCTGCTCCTGGGTTACGTGATGGCGGGATGGGCGGGGGTCGCGGTCTGGGGCGCACTTGCGCTGCATGCGCAGGTGCAACTGATGCTGTCGGATTACGTGCAGCATTACGGATTGATGCGGACCGCACGCGCGGACGGGCGGCTGGAGCCGGTGGGCGCGCGGCATTCCTGGAATGCGCCGCATTGGTTTTCGTCCGCCATGATGCTGAACGCGCCGCGCCATTCGGACCATCACGCACATCCGGCGCGGCCCTACCCGGCGCTGCGCCTGCCGGATGCGCGCGAGGCACCCACCCTGCCCTGGCCATTGCCGCTGGCCTGTACCGTCGCATTGATCCCGCCGGTGTGGAAACGCAGCATTCGCCCGCATCTGCGGCCATGGCTGGCCCCTGCGGAAATGTGATGGCCGCCAGGTGCCGTGATGTGGCATCATCGGGCCAAGATGGAGTGAGCCGATGATGTTGCGCAGCCTTGCCATGGCGATCCTGATGCCGCTGCAGGCCCTTGCCGAAACGCCGCTGACGGGGGTGGAGTTTGAGGCGCTGACGACGGGGCGGACGATGAACCATGTGCTGTTCGGCGAGGTCTACGGGGCGGAGCGGTATTTTCCGGACCGCCGGGTGCGTTGGGCTTTTTCCGATGACAAGTGCATGGATGGGTTCTGGTACGAAAAAGGCGGGCTGATCTGCTTTGAGTATGAGGATGGCACGGGGCCGGAATGCTGGGTCTATTACCGGGACGGTGATGATATCCGGGCGATTGTGGACGGTGACAAGGAGGCGGCTGCGGTGCAGATGACCGAGGCCGCAACCCCGCTGGCCTGTCTGGGGCCGGAGGTGGGGGTATGAATACCTGCCGTTGCGGGGGGACATTTCGTGCCTATATCAGGCGCATGCTGGTGTGGAGTTGCCGATGATCCGTCTTTTGCTGATTGCCTGTCTGCTGCCGCTGCCGGCCTTTGCGGAACGCGTGATGACGGCGGATGATTTCGAGGCCTTCGCGACGGGCAAGATCATGGATTACAGCCAGTTCGGCGATGTCTGGGGGCGCGAGGAGTACCTTCCGAACCGCCGGGTGCGGTTTTCGTACCGCGATGACGAATGCCGCGAGGGATCATGGTACGCGGACGGCCCGCAGATCTGTTTTGTCTATGACGATGACGGGGTGCCGAAATGCTGGACCTATTACACCGATGGCAAGAATGTAGAGACGCTGTTTGAGGGCGATTATGAGCGGTCGGAGGTGACACCGACAAAGGAGCCGCTGACCTGCCTTGGTCCGGATGTGGGGGTGTGATGTGATGAAGGGATACCTGATGCTGCGTGCGGCTGTGCTGGCCTGCCTGATCCCCTTGCCCGCGCTGGCGGAACTGCCGATGTCGGCCAAGGATTTCGAGGCTTATGTGACGAACAAGACGATCACCTATGACTATGGTGCGGGCCTTCTGGGGGTGGAGCAGTATCTGCCGGGCCGCCGGGTGCGCTGGGCGTTTGAGGATGACAAATGCATGATCGGCAGCTGGTACGAGGACAGCGGCAACATCTGTTTTGTCTATGAAGACGGCACAGGGCCGCAATGTTGGCGGTTTGAACGGGATGGGGCGGGGCTGCGGGCGCAGTTCATGAACGAACCGGGCGGGACGGTGATCAATGAAATCGACAGCTCAGCCGAACCGCTGGGCTGTTCGGGGCCGGAGGTGGGGGTTTAGGGCGGGACGGTGCTTTGGCACAGCACGCGGACCCCCAGCCACCTTGCCTTTGAAACCGTCTGATGGGCCTTCCAAAGAAGGACCATCGGTTTCATTGCCCGTAAGGCGGGACGCCGTTGGGCAAGGGATGTGGGGCCATAGACTGCACCTGTCCAATCTGCCCGCGCCTGACTGGGCTGGCGCGGCTATCGCGCCTGCCGGGGGGTGATGAGCGAGCAGAAAACCTCCAGTGGAGGTTTTCCGCGAAGAACGCCCGGCCCGTGGCCGGGCCGGGTGGCCGGCGCGGGCAGATTTGCCTGTGGACAAATCTGCCAAGGGACGACATGGCGTTTCCGCCACGTCTCATCCAGCGCTAATCAAACAGGCTGCCCTGCCCTGCGGGGCCGGATTTGCCCTTCCGCGGGCGGCCCGGCAGCGGCAGGCGTCCATCTTGAAATTCAACCTCGAGGCTGGCGGCGGCTTCGGCCGCGGCCCGTGTTGTGATGACGGCCCCGTCGCCGCGCATGACGGCATAGCCGCGCCGGAGCGTGGCCTGATAGCCCAGCGTCAGGCGGGTGCGGTCCAGCGCCTCAAGCCGCTCTGACAGGGCGGCAAGGCGGGTGGCGGGGGCGGCATCAAGGCGTTTGCCAAGGCCTGCAAGATCGGCATGGCCCTTCTCGACCCCGCGTGCGGCCACCGCGATCACCCGTGCAAGGGCCGGGGCGAGCCGTGCCGCCAGTGCGGCGGCGCGGTCAGCCGCACGCTCGATGCGGCGCGCGCGGGCTGCGGCGACGCGGTCGAACAGAGCGACGAGGCGGGTCCGGTCGCGCAGGATGCGGTCGGCCAGCAGGCGGGGGCGCAGGAGGGCTGCCAGCGGATCAAGGGCGCGGCGTTTGCGCATGGCGGCCTGGCCCAGGGCACCGACGAGGCGGCCGGACCACAGATCGAAGCGTTGGGCGGGCCCCGCGGTCAGGGTGTCGAGCCGGGGCAAGGCACGGGCCAGATCGCGCAGACGTTCGCCCCGCCGCTGAGTCATGCGGGCGATGCCGCGCAACTGACGGGCGCTCAGGGCATCAAGGCCCGCGAGCAGTTCCAGCCGCACGGGCACGGCCATTTCGGCGGCGGCTGTGGGGGTGGGGGCGCGGCGGTCGGAGGCGTAGTCGATCAGCGTGGTATCGGTTTCATGCCCCACGGCGGAGATCAGCGGGATGCGGCTTTCGGCGGCGGCGCGGACC
>JAAFHS010000139.1:0-732 GCA_013298485.1 Rhodobacterales bacterium | reverse complement strand
TGGCGGGGGAAGCGGTCGCGCAGGCGGTGCAGGATAGCGCGGATGACCGCACCGGAGGGGGAGGTGACGACACCGATGACAGCGGGCAGATAGGGGATGGGTTTCTTGCGCGCGGGATCAAACAGGCCTTCGGCGGCCAAGGCAGCGCGGCGTTTTTCGAGCATGGCCATCAGGGCCCCGGCACCGGCGGGCGAGACATCCTCGACAATCAGCTGGTATTTCGATTGGCCGGGGAAGGTGGTCATGCGGCCGGTGGCCACGACCTCCATCCCCTCTTCGGGGCGGACCTGCATTTTCGCCAGCTGGCCTTTCCAGCTGATGGCGGCAATCACCGCGCGGTCATCCTTGAGGTCGAAGTAGAGATGCCCCGAGGCGGGCTTTGACACGCGCCCCACCTCGCCCCGCACACGGACAAGGCCGAACTCGCCCTCGATCACGCGTTTGACGGCACCGGCGAGTTCGGAGACGGTGAATTCCGGGCTGTTGCCGCTGGGGGCGGGGGTATCTTCAAAGAGGTCCATCAGTCGCCGCCGCCACCGTCACCGCCGCCACCGCCGCCACCCGCGTCCGCATCAGACGCATTGTCATCGTCGTCACGGTCGCTGTCGGCAATATAGATGGGATGAGAACCGCCACTATCAGTCGACCGCCTGCCGCGCGGGCGGGAGCGCGTGGCGGCATAGACCAGACCCGCGAGGACACCGACGATCACGAGGATCCAGATGGGGCTCA
>JAAFHS010000138.1:6195-6767 GCA_013298485.1 Rhodobacterales bacterium | reverse complement strand
GTGGTGGTGAAAGGCAACCATCCGTGCGACAGCCGCGCGCACCCGTGCATCCGGGGTGCGCCGGAAGTCGCCATGGACGTGGGCATGGTCTTCGGTCAGATCCACGGGATCATCGGCGGGGCCAGTGCGCGCGGCAAGGCGGCGGATCGCGTGGATCGGCACGCGGGTGTCGGTGGGGTTGTGGAGGGCCATGATGCGGGCACCGGTCGCGTGGCGGAAGGACGGATAGGCAAATCCGCCGGAGCAGGCAAAGACCGTTGCCACCGGGGGCCGGCGCAGGCTGCAATACAGCGGCAGCCAGAGGGTATTCAGGGCCGAGATCGCACCAGCGGAACTGCCACCCAGCAGAAAGCGGCCTGACAGGCCCCAGTCCCGTCTTTGTGCGTCGGCAAAGGTGAGGAAGGCACAGGCATCCTCGACCACGGCGAGGGGGCGGGGACCCCAGAACGTTTCGGGCATCTCCTCCCCGGCGGCCCGGGCATCGGCCTGCAGGGCAGGCAGCATGGCTTGGGTTGCGGGTTGCAGGATGGCAGGCGGGCGGGCAAGGCGATAATCGATGAAGGCGGTTCCGA
>JAAFHS010000138.1:0-6185 GCA_013298485.1 Rhodobacterales bacterium | reverse complement strand
GGCTGCGATGCGTGCGGCTGCCGGTGCGGAAGCCCCCGGAATGCATCCAGACCAGCAAGTCGGCGGCAGGGCTGTCGGGCAGTGTGACATCGGCCAACAGGGCACGGTCGCCCCGGATCGTGGGCGCTGCGGCATAGGTGACCGTAAAGGTGCGCACCATGCGGATAACGGTCCTATCGGCCCTGCGTCGGGGGCTGCTGCGCGATTTTTTCCAAGGTGGCCTGACGCGGGCCACATTGCCGCAAGCTATTCACCTTGCGGTGTTTTCAGTCAAGCGGGGGGCGGTGTGCCACACCCCGTTTGTTGCAGGATCAGCCCAGTGTGCCATCGGCGTTGATGCGGGTGGCGCCGCCCATGTAGGGATGCAGGACGGCGGGCAGGGTGACGGATCCGTCGGCCTGCTGGCCGTTTTCAAGGACGGCAATGAGTGTGCGCCCGACCGCAAGGCCGGAGCCGTTGAGAGTGTGGACATATTCGGGCTTGCCCCCGCCTGTCGGGCGGAAGCGGGCGTTCATGCGGCGGGCCTGAAAATCACCGCAGACGGAGACGGAGCTGATTTCGCGGTAGGTGTTCTGGCCGGGCAGCCAGACCTCGAGGTCGTGGGTTTTGGTGGCACCAAAGCCCATGTCGCCGGTGCACAGGACGACGACACGGTAGGGAAGTTCAAGCTTTTTCAAGATGTTTTCGGCGCATCTTGTCATGCGTTCGTGCTCAGCAAGGGACTGGTCTGGGGTGGTGATCGAGACCATCTCGACCTTTTCGAACTGGTGCTGGCGCAGCATGCCGGAGGTGTCCTTGCCGGCCGAGCCCGCCTCGGACCGGAAGCACTGGGTATGGGCGCAACGCCGGATGGGGAGTTGATTTTCGTCTAGGATTTCGCCTGCAACCATATTGGTCAGCGTCACCTCGGAGGTGGGGATCAGCCACCAGCCGTTGGTGGTCTGATAGCTGTCTTCTGCGAATTTGGGCAACTGGTTGGTGCCAAACATCGCGTCTTCCTTGACCAGAACGGGGGTCCAGGTTTCGGTGAGGGCGTGGTCGGTGATATGGGTGTCGAGCATGAACTGCGACAGGGCGCGGTGCAGGCGGATGGCGGCACCCTGCAGGATGACAAAGCGGGAGCCGGAGAGTTTGGCGGCGGTGGCGAAATCAAGAAGGCCGTCCATCGCCATGATTTCAAAGTGCTCCTTCGGATCGAAGTCGAAGTTGCGGGGGTTGCCCCAGCGGATGATTTCGACATTTCCGCCTTCATCCGCGCCATCAGGGACATCGGCGTGGGGCAGATTGGGGATGGTGAGGAGGAGGTCGCGGAGGCGGGCATCTTCAACCCCCGCCTCGTCATTCAGACGGGCGATTTCGGCCCTTTTGTCGGCGACAAGGGCGCGGAGACGTTCGAATTCCACGTTATTTCCCACGGCCTTGGCGGCCCCGACGTCTTTGGATGCTGCGTTTTGCGCAGCCTGTGCCGTTTCGGCGGCCAGGATTTTGGACCGACGCGCCTCATCAATCGCCAACACCTCAGCTGACATGGGCGGCAACCCGCGACGCGACAGGGCGGCGTCGAAAGCGGCGGGGTTTTCGCGGATCAGGCGGATGTCATGCATGGGGCACCTTTGGGGTTGTTGCGGAAGCTATGCCCGATTGCGGGGCTTGGGAAAAGGGGGCGGAATGCGATCTTCATTGCGTCTTCACTGCGTAAAGACCGGATGCATCGGCGGGAATAACCCATTTGCTGCGCGTTTTGGCCACGAAAATGTCAGGCGACATCGGGATGAAGGTGTGAAAGGGCTACCCCCAACAGGCGGGACGTGGTGACGGCGTGGCGGGACCAGAGGCGAAGAAGGACTATCGGCGCGCGATTGATCTGGCGCGGTTTCTGGCGGCATTGGGCATCGTCTGGGATCATGCGCGGGCACCTTTCGCCGATGTGGGCTATCTGTCGCTGGCGCTGTTTCTGATCCTGACAAGCTACTTTGCGCTCGGCTCTTACGACCGGGCGGCGGCACGGGGGCAGGCGGCGGGCTTCTGGGCGGCGCGGGCGAGGCGGATTCTGGTGCCGTGGCTGGCGTGGTGCGCGTTTTACAAGGTGCTGCAATACTACATGGCGGATGATCCCTGGGCGGTGCCGCTGCTGTCGGACCCGTTCAGCCTGATGCTGGGGTCATGGGTGCATCTGTGGTTCCTGCCCTTTGTCATGATCGCGCTGGTGATCGTGCCGTGGGTGGCGCGCAGGGTGCAGGGACCGCGGGACATGTGGATTTTTGCAGGCGTGCTGGTGGCGGTGGGTGCGGGTGCAGGCTGGCTGCACCGCAATGCGGGTTGGCCCGAGCCGTGGCCGCAATGGTGGTTTTCGATTCCGCTGTTCCTGTACGGCCTGTTCGTGGCGCTGTCGCGGCGGTTGGCAATGCCGTGGCTGCCGCTGGGTGTGGCTTTCGTGGCGAGCGTGGCGACCGTGGCGGTGGAGCCGGGGTTTGCGGCTTTCGTGGCGGAGTTCGGCGCGCCTGACAAGCTGTCCACACATGTGACGGGCGAGGGGTTTGCGTCGGTGCAGATGTTGCTGGCGGCAGTGGTGTTCGAAATCGTCTGGCGGATCAATATCAGGGGCGCGTGGCCGACCTGGCTGGCAGGGTTTGCCTTTGGGATTTATGTGCTGCATCCGTTTTTCATGCTGGTGGCGTTCAAGCTGTTCGGGCCGGGGGTGGACCGGGCCATGGCTGCGCTGTTCACGATGGGAACGGCGTTCGTGGCGACCTGGGCGATGCAGCGCGTGCCGTTCGCGCGGGACATCGTATAATAATTTTCCCGGCGCCCGGTGACAGATGGATGTGGCGTGCCTAGGTCCGACATGCCCTGTCGACGCCGCCTTGCGCATCGGGACGGGGGCGACTAGGTTGCGGCCAAATTTCGGGGTATGCGCCCCGCCGATCTGAAGGATGACCCATGTTCGTATCGCCTGCTTTTGCGCAAGCCGCCGGTGGCACCCCCGGTGCGAGTTCGGCCCTGCCGACGCTGATCTTTCCGCTGATCATTTTTGCGATCTTCTACTTCCTGATGATCCGCCCGCAGCAACGCCGGATGAAAGAGCACAAGGCGATGATCGAGGCGCTGCGGCGCGGGGATCAGGTGCTGACGCAAGGGGGCATCATCGGCAAGGTGACCAAGGTCGGCGAGGACGGCGTGGTCGAGGTGGAGATCGCGGAGGGCGTGAAGGTCAAGATCGCGCGCCATACGATCACGACGGTGATGAACAAAACCGAACCGGCCGTCAGCTGACGCGCGAAAGAGGGCTGATCCAAGATGCTGTTCACGCCGCTGTGGAAGCGTATCCTGATCTGGGGTGTTGTCGCACTCGGGATCGCAGGTGCCGTGCCGAACATGTTCTATTCGCAGGTGGAGCGGCATAATGATGCGCTGGCCGCGGCCGATACAGGTGCGGTGCTGACGCCAGAGCAGGAGGCGGACCTGGCCGGTTGGCCCGAGGTGCTGCCGTCGGCCATCGTCAATCTGGGGCTTGATCTGCGGGGCGGGGCGCATCTTCTGGCCGAAGTGCAGATGGCGGATGTCTATAAGGCGCGGATGGATGCGCTGTGGCCCGAAGTGCGCGATGCGTTGCGCGATCTGCGCGATCAGGTGGGCAGCATCCGGCGGCAGCCGTCGCCGGACGGCGTGCTGCGGGTGTCGGTGGAAAATGCGGCCGGCATGCCCGCGGCGCTGGAGGCGGTGAATGCGCTGTCCCGTCCGGTGGTGACGCTGACGGGGGCGGGGCAAAGCACGCTGGACGTGCGGGCGGACGGGCAGGATATCGTGATCCAGCTGTCCGAGGCGGAGCGCGCGGCGACGGACGGGCGGACGCTCGACCAGACATTGGAGATCGTGCGCCGCCGGGTGGACGAGGCGGGCACGCGCGAGCCGACGATCCAGCGGCAGGGCGTGGACCGGGTGCTGATCCAGGTGCCGGGGATCGGGTCGGCGGCGGAGTTGAAGGCGCTGATCGGGAAGACGGCGAAGCTGACGTTCAACCGGGTGGTGGGGCGGAGTGCGGACGCAGGTGCGGCGGTGGGCGCAGGCGAGGTGCTGCTGCCATCGACGGATGAGCCGGGCGTCTATTATCTGCTGGAAGAAGCGGCGGTCGTGTCAGGCGAACAGCTGGTCGACAGCCAGCCGTCGTTTGACCAGAACAACCAGCCTGCCGTCAGTTTCCGGTTCGACACGTCGGGCGCGCAGATTTTTGGCGATTACACGGCGGCCAATATCGGGCAGCAGTTTGCCATCGTGCTGGACGGTGAGGTGATCTCGGCACCGCGGATCAACAGCCATATTCCGGGCGGATCGGGGATCATCACCGGGAATTTCACGGTTGAGACATCGAAGAACCTGGCCTTGCTGCTGCGCTCGGGCGCGCTGCCGGCGGAACTGACCTGGCTGGAGGAGCGGACGATCGGGCCCGAACTGGGGCAGGACAGCATTGATGCGGGCCGGACGGCGGCGATTGTCGCGATGGTGGCGGTCGTGGTCTATATGGTGCTGTGCTATGGTCTGTTCGGGATGTTTGCCAACATCGCACTGACCTGCAACATGGCGCTGATCTTTGCGGTGCTGTCGGCGGTGGGTGGCACGCTGACCCTGCCGGGGATCGCGGGGATCGTGCTGACGATCGGGATGGCGGTGGATGCGAACGTGCTGGTGTTCGAACGCATCCGGGAAGAGCTGCGCACGCAGAAATCGGCGGCGCGGGCCATCGAGATCGGCTATGAAAAGGCGCTGTCGGCGATCATCGACGCGAATATCACGACCTTCATCACGGCGGTCGTGCTGTTTATCGTGGGGGCGGGGCCGGTGCGGGGCTTTGCGATTACGCTGGGCGTGGGGATCATCACATCGGTGTTCACGGCGCTGTATGTGACGCGGTTGCTGATCGAGCTGTGGTATAACTGGCGCAAGCCCAAGACCGTGATCGTGTAAGGGGGCGGATGATGGCGTGGCGTCTGAGACTGGCGAAAGAACATACCAACATCGACTTCTTCGCGAATGCGAAGCTGACCTTCGGGGGGTCGATGGTAGCCACGGTGGTGGCGATCATCCTGTGGGCGGTGATGGGGCTGAATTTCGGGATCGACTTTCAGGGCGGCACGACACTGCGCACGGAATCGACGAACGCGGTCGATGTCGGTACCTACCGCGATGCGCTGACGGGTGTCGAAGGTCTGGGGGATGTGTCGATCACGCAAGTGTTCGGGGCAGGGCCGAACGTGGCACAGGTACGGATTGCACTGGAGGAAGGCTCGACCGAGACGAGTGCCGATCTGGTGACATCGGTGCAGGCGGCGCTGAAGGCGGTTGACCCGGCGATCACCTTTCCATCGGTAGAGGTGGTGGGGCCGAAAGTATCGGGTGAACTCGTGTGGTCGGCGATCCTGGCGATGACCGGGGCCACGTTCTGCATTCTGCTTTACATCTGGCTGCGGTTCGAATGGCAGTTCGCGGTGGGGGCGGTGCTGGCGCTGATCCATGATATTTTCCTGACCATCGGGGTCTGGGCGCTGTTCCAGTTCAAGTTTGACCTTACGATCATCGCGGCGCTGCTGACGATCCTTGGCTATTCGATCAACGACACGGTGGTGGTGTTCGACCGGCTGCGGGAAAACCTGCAGAAATACAAGACGATGCCGTTGCGGGATGTGATGAACCTGTCGGTGAACGAAACGCTGAGCCGGACCTTGCAGACCTCGATCACGACAATGATCGCGCTGGTGGCGATGCTGATTTTCGGGGGTGATGTGATCCGGGGCTTTGTCGGCGCAATTCTGCTGGGGATCATCCTGGGAACCTATTCGTCGGTGTTCGTGGCGAAGAACATCCTGCTGTTCATCGGGCTTGACCGCAGCGAAAAACCCAAAGGCGGGGCGAAGGGTGAATTCGCCAACATCGACGCATGAGGCTGACGCCGGTCACCTATGACAATGCGCAGCCGATCGCGGGCTATGGGCCGGGGTTCTTTCGCGTGGGGGACACGGTGCTGCGCGGGGCCTGCCTGATCACACCCTGGGATGCGGGGCCGTGGGGCGGCTATGCGGATACGACGGGGCCGTTGTCGCTGGCGGGGCGGATCGATGTGCTGTTCGTGGGCACGGGGGCCGAGATTGCGCATGCGCCCGCCGCATTCCGCACGCTGATCGAGGCGGCGG
>JAAFHS010000137.1 GCA_013298485.1 Rhodobacterales bacterium | reverse complement strand
GCTGCTGGCGATCTTTCTGTTCCACCAGACCTTCGCGGATTTTGCGGCCGCGTTGGCCACGCCGCCCGGTGCCCTGGGGCTGGCGGGGCAGATCGGCTTTGCGCTGATCCCGGCGCTGCGGGCTAGGTGAGGGGCTGCGCACGCTCCACCAGACGGGCAAAGAAACTGGCCCCCACGGGGGATGCGTCATCGTTGAAATCAAACGCCGGGTGATGCAGCCCTGCCCCCGGCCCGGTGCCGAGAAAGAGATAGGCCCCGGGGCGCGCCTCCAGCATATAGCTGAAATCCTCGGACCCCATCTCGCGGGTGGAGCGGGCGTTGACCGCCGCCTCGCCTGCAATTTCGCGCGCGACATCGGCGGCGAAGTCCGTCTCATCGGGGTGATTGACAGTGGGGGGATAGCCCCAGTCATAATCGATGCGGGCGGTGACCCCGTAAGCCATGGCATGGCCTTCGACGATTTCGTTGAACCGCCGCTTCAAGAGATCGCGCACATCGGGTTTGAAACTGCGGATGGTGGCGCAGAACATCGCCTCTTCCGGGATGATATTACTGGCAGAGCCTGTGTGGATCTGCGTGACGGAAATCACCGCCTCATCCAGTGCATAGACGTTGCGGGGGATGATGGTCTGCACGGCACCCACCATGCCCACGACTGCGACCACCGGATCGACGCAGTCATGCGGCGTGGCGCCATGGCCGCCCTTGCCGGTGATGGTGACGAACGCGGTATCAACTGAGGCCATCAGGGGGCCGGGGGTCGTGTGGAAATGGCCAAAGCTGATATTCGGGGCATTGTGGATGCCGTAGACCTGGGCGATGCCGAAACGGTCCATGATGCCTTCCTGCACCATCACGAGGCCGCCGCCGCCATCCTCTTCGGCCGGTTGAAAGATGAGGGCGACGCGGCCTGCGAAATTGCGCGTCTCGGCCAGATATTTCGCGGCCCCCAGCAACATGGTGACATGCCCGTCATGGCCGCAGGCATGCATCTTGCCGGGGACGGTGCTGGCGTATTCTGCGCCCGTCGCCTCAGCGATCGGCAGGGCATCCATGTCGGCGCGCAGGCCGATCGTTGGCCCCTGCCCCTGCCCGTTGATGATGGCGACGATGCCGGTGGTGGCGATGCCCTGATGGATTTCGTCAACCCCGATTTCGGTCAGGCGGGCGGTGATGAAGGCCGCCGTTTCATGACAATCGAATTTCAGTTCGGGATGTGCATGCAGATGCCGCCGCCAGCCTTTCATTTCATCGGAATAATCGGCAATACGGTTCAGAACGGGCATCGGGAACTCCTTTGATTGCCCATGAGGTAGCCCGAACGGAAGGCCCCGGCAATGGATGACGCCCTGATCCACGACCCCGATGGCGGCATGCCCCGCCTGCTGGCCATCATGGCGGCTCTGCGCGACCCGCAGGCGGGCTGCCCCTGGGATGTGGAGCAGACCTTTGCAACCATCGCGCCCTACACGGTGGAAGAGGCCTATGAGGTGGCCGATGCGATTGAACGCGGGGCATGGGGCGAATTGCGGGGCGAGCTGGGTGATCTGCTGTTTCAGACAGTGTATCACGCACAGATGGCGGCAGAGGCGGGCCATTTCGGCTTTGCCGATGTGGTGCAGGGCATTTCCGACAAGATGATCGCGCGGCATCCGCATGTGTTTGGCGATGCCGCGCGCGACAAGACCGCCGCCGATCAGACGCGCGATTGGGAGGCGGCAAAGGCGGCGGAACGGGGGCCCGCGCGCGTGCTGGACGGCGTGGCGCTGGGATTGCCGGGGCTGACGCGGGCGGTGAAACTGCAGGCGCGTGCGGCTAGGGTGGGGTTCGACTGGCCATCGACGGATGAAGTGGTGGCCAAGATCGCCGAAGAAGCGGCGGAACTGGTCGAGGCGCGGGAGCGGTTGACAGCGGTGGAGGTGGAGGAGGAGTTTGGCGATCTGCTGTTCGTGATCGCGAACCTGGCACGGCATCTGCAGGTCGATCCCGAGGCAGCACTGCGGGCGGCGAATGCAAAGTTCACGCGCAGGTTCAATCGCATCGAGGATTGGCTGGCCGAGACGGGCCGTGTGCCCGCCGACAGTGGTCTGGCGGAAATGGATGCGCTGTGGAACCGGGCCAAGGCCGAAGAAAAAGCGCGAAAAGTTTCCGACTAATTCAGTCAGCTATTGACCGACGCCCCGAGTCGCGCTTTATGGGCGCATATTCCGACAAAAGAGGTCAACAATGCTGCGCACAACCCTTCTGGCCCTTGCCCTGGGCACAACCGCCCTGCCCGCCTTCGCGGATGAGATCAACATCTACTCGCACCGTCAGCCCGAACTGATCCAGCCGCTGATCGACGCTTTTACCGCCGAGACGGGCATCACGGTGAACGTGGCCTTTGTCGACAAGGGCATGGCCGAACGGCTGGTGGCCGAAGGCGACCGCTCACCCGCCGATCTGGTGCTGACGGTGGATATCGCGCGGCTGATGCAGGTGGTGGAAGCCGGGGTGACGCAGCCCGTGCAGTCAGATGTGCTGGAGGCCAACATCCCGGAAACACTGCGCGATCCGGGCGACCAATGGTTCGGCCTGACCACGCGCGCGCGCATCGTCTATGCCTCGATCGACCGCGTGCAACCAGGTGAAATCACCACTTACGAGGACCTTGCAGATCCGAAATGGGCGGGGCGAATCTGCACGCGGTCGGGCCTGAATGACTATAACATCGCGCTTCTGTCGGCGGTGATCGCGCATCATGGCGAAGAGGCAGCCAAAACCTGGGTGGAGGGGCTGAAGGCCAATCTTGCGCGCAAACCCGATGGCGGCGACCGCGATCAGGTGCAGGCGATTGCGGCGGGCGAATGCGATATCGCCATCGGAAACACCTATTACATCGGCCAGATGCTCGCCGATCCGGAGCAGAAAGCGGCGGCAGAGGCGGTGCGGATCGACTTTCCGGTATTCGAAGGCGACGGGGTGCATCTAAATATCTCAGGCATCGCCATGACGAAATCGGCACCGAACCATGATGCCGCGCTGAAATTCATGGAATGGCTGTCGGGCGATGCGGCCCAGCAGGTCTATGCAGAGACCAACAACGAATATCCGGTGAAACCGGGTGTTGCGCGGTCGGCACTGGTGGCCGGCTGGGGGGAGTTCACGCCCGACAGCATCGGCCTGACCGAGATCGCGTCGCACCGGGCCGCAGCACTGCGGATCATGGAAGAGGTGAACTTCGACGGCTAAGCCATTGGTTCGGATGATGGAAGGCCCCGGATGACCGCCGGGGCCTTTGTCATGTCAGCATCACCTCGACCGACAGGATGGTGGGCAGGTGGCGCGCAACCTCGGTCCAATGATCGCCCTCATCCCGGCTGGCAAAGACGGACCCGGTGTTGGTGCCGAAATAGACGCCCGCCGGATCAGCACGGTCATTGGCCATCGCCTGCCGGAGAACCGTGAAGAAACAATCGTTTGCGGGCAGACCTTGAGACAAGGGATGCCAGCTTTCGCCCGCGTCGCGCGACCGCCAGACGGCAGCCTTTGCATCCGGGGGATAGCGTCCCTGACTGTCGCCATTCAGGGGAAACACCCACAGCATGTCCGGATCGCGCGGATGGGCAGCCACGGGAAAACCGAAGGTCGAGGGCAGGCCATCAGTGATTTCCTCCCACAGCGCGCCACCATCGCGGCTGCGGTAGACGCCCTGGTGATTCTGCATGTAGATCAGCCCCGGTGCCGCCCCGAAGGCCATGTTGTGCACGCAGGAGAAAATCTCATCCTGCGCGCGGAATTCCTGGCCATCCCCCCAGTCGCGCAGCAGGGCACCCGCAGGGCCGGTGCGGTTGGAACGGCGGTTCAGATGCTGCCAGCTGCCCCCGCCATCGGGGCTGACAAAAGCCCCGGCGGACGAAATGCCGACCCACAACTTGCCATCCGCGCCGGGCAGGATGGTGTGCAGCACAAGGCCCGCGGCACCGGGCGACCAGTCATCGGCCCCCGGCTGATCGGTCAGCGACTGGATTTTCGACCAGCTTTCGCCGCCATCATGGCTTTCATACAAGGCTGCAGGCTTGGTTCCGGCCAAGAGGCGCGCGCCGTCCTGCGCCAGCGACCAGATCTGTTTGACATCGTCAAAGCCGCCCCTGGACAGCCGCCAGGCGCCATTGTCGCAGCGCCACACACCGGCACCGAACCATTCGCCGCCACCTGCGGCCCAGATCGTGCCGCTCGCCGCATCAGCGATGGCGTGGTTGATGGGCCAGCCTTCGCAATGCGGGCCTGTCAGATTGAAGGATGTGCCATCCGCATTGCCGCGCAGAATGAACAGACCCTTGGTCGTGCCGACCAGAAGACTGACGGTGTCGGGCATGATCCACCCCTCCGCTTTGACCCCATGGATCATAACACCAAAAGGGTGCCTGCGCACTCTGGACAAATCGGCAGGGCCAGCGTTTTCTGCGGGCAACAGGAGAATGCCATGCCGCGCAAGATCATCATTGATACCGACCCCGGACAGGACGACGCGGTGGCCATTCTGCTGGCGTTGGCCAGCCCGGACGCGGTGGAGGTGCTGGGGATCACGGCTGTCGCCGGTAATGTGCCACTGCACCTCACCCAGAAAAATGCACGTATTGTCTGTGAGTTGGCAGGCCATGTTCATGTGCCGGTCTTTGCCGGATGCGATGCCCCGATCCGGCGCAAGCTGGTGACGGCGGAGCATGTCCATGGCAAGACGGGGCTGGATGGGCCGGTGATGGCAGACCCGACCATGCCGCTGCAGGACATGCATGGCGTTGATTTCATTGTCGAGACGCTGCGGCGGGAGCCAGCGGGCACTGTCACACTCTGCCCGCTGGGGCCGCTGACGAATATCGCGGTGGCCTTTCAGAAGGCCCCCGATATCGTGGGGCGCGTGCAGGAAATCGTTCTGATGGGGGGGGCCTATTTCGAGGTCGGCAATATCACACCCGCGGCTGAGTTCAACATCTATGTCGATCCGGAAGCCGCTGATATCGTGTTCAAATCTGGTGCCCCGATTGTTGTGATGCCGCTGGATGTGACGCATAAGGCGCTGACATCGAAGGCGCGGGTCGATGTGTTCCGCGCGATGGGCACGGAAGTGGGGCGCATGGTGGCGGCCTGGACGGATTTCTTTGAACGCTTCGATGTGGCGAAATACGGCAGCGCGGGCGCGCCTTTGCATGACCCGTGTGTGATTGCCTATCTGATTGCGCCTGATCTGTTCACCGGGCGGCTGGTGAATTTGGAGATCGAGACGCAATCGGAACTGACACTGGGCATGACGGTTGCCGATTGGTGGGGCGTCACATCCCGCCCGAAAAATGCGATGTTCATGGGCGGCATTAATGCAGACGGGTTCTTTGCGCTGCTGACGGAACGGATCGCGCGGCTATAGCGGATCCGTCAGAACCACCTCGGCCCCGTCGCGGATGGCCGTGTAAAAGCACGACAGGCGGTTGGTATGACACGCGGGACCGGTCTGGTTGACCCGCACCAAAAGGCAGTCGCGGTCACAATCGATGCGCATCTCGACCAGGGCCTGGGTGTGCCCCGATGTCTCACCCTTGATCCAGAACGCGGCACGCGAGCGGGACCAGTAGGTGACCTGCCCCGTCGCGAGCGTTCTGGCCACGGCGGCGGCATTCATCCAGGCGAACATCAGGACATCGCCGCTGGCATGATCCTGCGCGATCACCGGGATCAGGCCATTGGCATCAAAGGTCAGTGTGGCGGGATCAAAAGCCATGGCATGGTCCTTTGCAAGGCGCGTTGCGCGGACTATCTATGCGTGAACGCGGGGAATGTCATGGCCGATACCGATCTGATCCAGCTTTATTCGGGGCGCATTCTGGCGCTGGCGGCGGATATTCCGCATGTCGGGCGGCTGGCGCAAGCGGACGGGACGGCGAAACGGCGATCCCCCTTATGCGGATCGACGGTGACGGTGGATGTGGCGATGGACCATGGCCGCGTGATCGGATTTGCACAGGATGTGAAGGCCTGCGCGCTTGGCCAGGCGGCGGCGGCGGTGCTGGGCGGGGCGGTGATCGGGCGGAACCGGGCGGAGCTGGAGGCAGCGCGCGACGGATTGCGCGCGATGCTGAAAGAGGGGGGGCCGGTCCCGGGCGCCCCTTTTGACGGCTTTGACGTGCTGCTGCCCGCGCGCGATTACAAGAACCGGCATGCGAGCATCATGCTGGCACTGGAAGCGGCGGTCGACGCGGTAGTGAGTGCCGAGAGCGCCTGATCGCTGTTGTCGTGTTGCCCCCCACCCCAGCCCTCCCCCATAAAGGGCGGAGGAAGGTGCCTGCGGGCAATGGCGCACATCATCATACAATCATGGCCGCGTGGCTGCAAAAAAACCGCCGCGCATCCGGGGGGATGGCGGCGGTCAGTGGCGTATCTGGAAAGGTGCCGGGTCGGGCAACCCGTGGGGCATCAACTTGGGGACAGATGCCGCACCCTTGGTTCAACAGATCGCAGGCAATGGGGTCAGGCGGCACCGGACAGGTGCAGGCCGATCAGCAGAAAAGTGAACAGGACGGCAACGCCGCTGGCATCTTCAATCAGGGTCGCGCGCGAGCGGATCAGGATCGTCTTGATATCGTTCAGCATGTCATCCTCCATTTCTGTTGCCTCTTTGTTCTCATACCGGAAACATCTTGTAAAGAACTTTTTAAGAACATTTGTGAACGAAGGCAGATTTTCCGGGATTCCTTAGTGATTGTGGCCCCCCCCCACCGCTCCCCACCGGGGGGAGAGGCAGAACAAAAGGTCAGCCAACCGAGATCAGCT
>JAAFHS010000136.1 GCA_013298485.1 Rhodobacterales bacterium | reverse complement strand
AGTTTCAGGCGGGGCGCGGCCATGATGTCCTGCACTGCAACGGATACCCGTTACAGTTGCAGAAAAATTCTTAACCGCCCGTTAACGCCGATCAGGCGGCGCGGCGCGCCTGCATCGCGGCGGCAAAGCGTTCGAACAGGTAATAGCTGTCCTGCGGGCCGGGGCTGGCCTCGGGGTGGTACTGCACCGAAAAGACGTGCTTGCCATCCACCGCAATGCCGCAGTTCGACCCGTCGAACAGGCTGACATGGGTTTCGGCCACACCTGGCGGCAGGGTCTGGCTGTCAACCGTAAAGCCATGGTTCATCGAGGTGATTTCCACCTTGCCCGTCGTCAGGTCCTTGACCGGGTGGTTGGCACCGTGATGGCCATGGTTCATCTTGACCGTGATGGCCCCAAGTGCCAGCGCCAGCATCTGATGCCCAAGGCAGATGCCGAACACCGGCAGATCGCGCGCCAGCACGCCCTGGATCATCGGCACGGCATAGAGGCCCGTTGCCGCCGGATCGCCCGGCCCGTTGGACAGGAACACGCCTTCGGGGTTCAGGGCCAGCACATCCTCTGCCGTCGCGGTGGCGGGCAGCACTGTCACGTCGCATCCGGCCGAGGCCAGGCAGCGCAGGATGTTGCGTTTGGCCCCATAGTCAATCGCCACGACCCGCAGGCCCGCAGCCGTGCGCGGTGTGTAGCCCGCAGGCCAGGCCCAGCGTTGTTCATGCCAGGTATAGGATTGTGCGCAGGTCACATCCTTTGCCAGATCAAGGCCCACCAGACCCTTCCATGCCCGCGCCCGCGCGACCAGCGCGCCGATGTCGAACTTCCCCTCGGGGTCATGCGCCAGGGCCACATGCGGGGCGCCCTGCTGGCGGATCGCGCGCGTCAGGCGGCGCGTATCCAGACCGCCGATGCCGATGCGCCCCTTTTTCGCCAGCCAGGCCGTCAGATCGCCCGTGGCGCGCCAGTTCGACGGCTCTGTCGGATCCCACTTCACCACCATGCCGGCGGCAACCGGATCGGCGGTTTCATCATCCTCGGCCGTAACGCCGACGTTGCCGATATGGGGAAAGGTAAAGGTCACCACCTGCCCGGCATAGGAGGGGTCGGTCATGATTTCCTGATAGCCCGTCATCGCAGTGTTGAACACCAGTTCCGCCACGGTTTCGCCGATGGCCCCGAACCCCATCCCGTAGAAGACGGTTCCGTCAGCCAGGGCCAGACAGGCGGTCGGCTTGAAGGGCAGATCGGCGCGGGTGGGCATGGGCGGCACCTTCCTGATGTCGGGAAATTCAAGAGGTAATAAAGGTGGCAACAGCCGGGGTCAAGGGTCAGGATCAAAAGGGTTATTCCATGTTTTCAATAGCTTGTCCAAATCACCGATGGTTGTTCTTTTCCATATCGCACGCTATGTTGCGCGCTTACGGTGATCAGACGGGAAAAGCTGCCATGAACCTGCGCGAACGGCTGCAAACAGCCCTGAAAGAGGCGATGAAGGCGCGCGAGGCGGACCGGCTGTCCACCTTGCGTCTGGTGAATGCCGCGATCAAGGACCGCGATATTGCCAGCCGCGGCGACGGCGGGGATGAGATGGTGGGCGATGCAGAGATTCTGTCGATCCTGGGCCGTCTTGTCAAACAGCGGCTTGAGAGTGCGCGCGCCTATGAAGAGGGCGGGCGGCTGGAACTTGCCGAAAAAGAACTCGCCGAAATCAAGGTGATTGAGGATTTTCTGCCGCGGCAGTTGACTGCGGGTGAAGTGGAGGCGGCGATTATCGCGGCGATCGACGGCATGGCCGCGACCAGCATTCGCGACATGGGCCGCGTGATGGCCGAATTGAAGGGCAAATACACCGGGCAGATGGATTTCAGCACGGTAGGGGCCCGGGTGAAAGAGAGGTTGGCATGAAGGCGGCATTGGCGGCGGTCTGTCTGGTGGTTCTGTCCGGTTGCGTGGTGCCCAGCGGCACCGCAGCCCCGCCACCCGGCGGTGCTGCAACAATCCCGCAGGGGCGGGAGCGGTTTACATTTCCGTCCGCGACGACGCGCGCCACGCTTGCCTATTCCTGTCGTGCGGGCGGGGATGGCGGCGGGCCCGCAGCACGTGCGCAGGCCACGCATGCGGCTTTCGATCAGGCGCTGTCCGGCTTTGCCGCGCGGCAGGCGGCGGCCAGTATTGCGGCGGTGAATGCCGGGCGCACCGGCGAAAGCCTGGATGCCGAACTGAAGGCGCAGGGCGATGCCTTTGCCGCACAGCAGCGCACCGATCTTGATGCGCGCTATGGCTGCATCCCGGCGGGCGGGGCGTAGCCTTATCGCTGCGGTTGGCGCAGACCCTGCAGGTGGCGCTGCACATCATCGCGCAGGGCGACACGCTCCGCCTCGGTCAGAAATGCGCCGAGTTCGACCTCGCGCCCGCCGGCCCTCAGCGTCAGATAGTCGGGTACGGGTCCGCCCGTCGGGTGCAGGGTGACCTGCAGCCAATGGGGATTGCCTTCCCAGGCGGCAAAGGCCCCGCGCGGCCCGCGCCGTTCCAGGGTCACGCGGGCGGCACTGATGCACAGCTCTTCGGTGATGGCCCCGTCCCGGATATTGCGCATGATCGCAAACCAGATCGCCGCAAGGGCCGCCAGCAGAAACGGCAGCAGCGCCCAGAGCACGGGCGTGCCGAACAGCCCGATCAGGGGCACGCCCAGCAATACCGCCGTTGTCCCGATGAACCACACGAACCCTTCGGGCGGCAGTGACCGATAGGGCCATGCGCGCAGGCGGGTTTCATCCGGGGTCGGGGCAAGCCATTGGTAGGGCATGATAGGCCTTTGTCGGGTCGGTGCAAACCTATGACGTTCTGCGCCGCTGCCACATGCGGTAAAGCGCCACGAGGGTGGCGATGGCGATGCCGCATAGGGCGATGAAAGCCATGGTGCCGCCAACTCGGGACAAATGGTTTAGAAGAACGAAAAATTCTCCAGCTTCGGTGTATCGCCTCGGCAGGCCAGATGTTGCAGCGATCACGCGCTGCGGTAACAGCGTCAGTCCCATTCCCACGTGCAGCATCACGAAAAATGCCGTGGCCAGATGGGCAGGGCTGGCGAGGAATCGGGCAATCAATGTCAGTGGCAGCGCGACGAAAAGGAGCAGTATGCCGTTCTGCAACAGATAGTGATTTACCGCGACGACATAGTAGGTGTCGTGATAGCCGGTATCAATCGCGCGTGGTGCCAGATAAGCGGCGAGGATGCCCGACAAAGCCAGGACGACAATTGCGCCCCCCGTCACGATTGCCATGACGGGTACAACCGGCCAACCCGCCCGCTGCGCAATCACTGCGCCCAAGACCGGCACACAAATCCAAACGGCAATCTCGACCCACATCGACTCGGTTATCCGTTACGAAAAACCCCGGCACAGGGCCGGGGTTCTGTTTAATTTAACTTTTACGCTCAGTGCGCGTGGCCCTTGTCCCAGTCTTCGCGCTTGGGCAGCTGCTCGAACGTGTGTTCGGGCGGCGGGCAGGGCAGGGTCCATTCGAGCGTATCGGCGTATTCGTTCCAGTAGTTGTTCTGCGTGATCCGCCGTCCCGCCAGCAGTGAATAGAAGATCACCACGATGAAGAACACAAAGGACGCGAATGACAGGAACGCCCCCATCGACGAGAACCAGTTCCAGTAGGCAAACGCCTCGGGATAGTCGATGTAGCGGCGCGGCATGCCCTGGCGGCCAAGGAAGTGCTGCGGGAAGAACGTAAGGTTCGATCCGATGAACATGGCAAAGAAATGCAGCTTGCCTGCCCATTCTGGATATTCACGCCCCGACATCTTGCCGAACCAGAAATACACCCCGGCAAAGATGCCGAACACGGCACCCAGGCTCATCACATAGTGGAAATGCGCGATGACATAGTAGGTGTCGTGATAGGCCCGGTCGATGCCCGCCTGTGACAGCACGATCCCCGTCACACCGCCCACGGTGAACAGAAAGATGAAGCCCATCGCAAACAGCATCGGTGTCTTGAACTCGATCGACCCACCCCACATCGTGGCGATCCAGGAAAAGATCTTGATGCCTGTGGGCACCGCGATCACCATCGTGGCCAGCATGAAGTAGCTTTGCTGGGTCAGCGACATGCCGACCGTGTACATGTGATGCGCCCAGACGACAAAGCCCAGAACACCGATGGCCACCATCGCATAGACCATCGGCAGATAACCGAAGATCGGCTTTTTCGAGAATGTGGCCACGACCTGTGACACGATCCCGAAGGCGGGCAGAATGATGATGTAAACCTCCGGATGGCCGAAGAACCACAGGATGTGCTGATAAAGGATCGGATCACCCCCGCCTGACGGCGTAAAGAAGGTGGTCCCGAAGTTCCGGTCGGTCAGCAGCATGGTGATCGCGCCCGCCAAGACCGGCAGCGCCAGCAGGATCAACCAGGCGGTCACGAAGATCGACCAGGCAAACAGCGGCACCTTGTGCAGCGTCATGCCCGGCGCGCGCATGTTCAGGAAGGTGGTGATCATGTTGATCGCCCCCAGGATCGAGGACGCCCCCGACAGGTGCACCGCGAAGATCGCAAGGTCCATCGCAAAGCCGCCCTCGGCGGTCGTCGACAGCGGCGGATAAAGCACCCAGCCCACGCCTGCCCCCGGCCCGAGCGCGCCCCCGCCACCCGGCGCAAACAGCGATGCCACGGCGAGAGATGAGCCTGCAACGAACAGCCAGTAGCTGAGGTTGTTCATCCGCGGGAAGGCCATGTCGGGTGCGCCGATCTGCAGCGGCATGAAATAGTTGCCGAAACCGCCAAACAGCGCGGGAATCACGACAAAGAACATCATCAGGATGCCGTGCGCCGTGATGATCACGTTCCACATATGCCCGTTGGGTGTGCAGGTCGCGGTGGCATCCATGAACAGGCGCATGCCTTCCTGGCACTGGTACTGCACGCCCGGGTACATCAGCTCCATCCGCATGTAGACGGTCATGGCCACCGAGATGAACCCCAGAAGGCCCCCGGTGAACAGATAGAGAATACCGATGTCTTTGTGGTTGGTGGACATGAACCACCGGGTAAAGAACCCGCGCTGGTCGTGATCGTGGCCATGGATGGCTGCGTCGGCCATAGGCGTCTCCCGCTGACAGAATTTCCATGCGGCACCGAAACATGCACCGCCTGCGCCCGTCTTTACGCAGGTCCGGCGGCAGCGGCAACATCCCACATTGCCGCAACCACCGTTTTTTTGCCCAAGGGCCTTCGTTTGCAAAGACCGTCAATCGCACGCGGGACGCCGTTTTACTCGATACGCCCGGGCAACGACAGATCGCCCGATGCGACATCAAACACATCCGTGACGCACAAAAGCGGCGCATGGACATTTTCACTGACCCGCAACGCCGCCGTGACGCCGTCATAGCCCGCCCCGGTGGTCGCACTCGCGGGTAGCGTGACGGTGACAGTGATTTCGGTATCGTCCAGCACCGGGCGGACATCCGGGCTGTCGATGAACAAAGGCAGGCCTGGCCAGGTGGCGGGCAGGGCGGGTGTGGTTCCTTCGGGGATGTCCCGCACGCTCAGCATGCCCGTGCCGCAGGCGTCATTCGGCGTCAGCACGACCCAGTGGCTGTGCCACAGCGCGCCATCATTCGCGACATCGCCGTCACTGTTTTCATCGTAAAGCGGCGTGTCATCGAAATCCGGATGGTTCGTTGCGGCAAGGGCAAGAATGCCTGTTCCCCCTTCAAAACCGACCGCTGCCGGGTCCAGCGTCGTGGGCCAGACATAAGACCAGACCGCCGCCCCGGCCAAGGCACCGGACGCGGCTGGCACATCGGCCCCGGCGGGACCACTCGTTGTCATGTGAAAGCTCACCGCGTCACCGTCGCGGTGCACGTGCGCTGCCAGTATGTCAAAGCCTGGCGTCTTTGCTGCATCTGCGGGTGATATCACGGCGCCGGCCTGTTCAACGGCAGGGCCATGCGCGATGGCCATCTGTGTTGTGATCAGCAGGACAGCGGTGGTTGTGAACAGTCGCATCTCGGTTTCTCCTGTTTCAATGGTGGGGGTGGCATATGGTAGCGAGTCGAAACTATTGCATAGGTAATGGCGAGTCGCTACTGTAATCGCATGTCTGATGATGATCTTCCTGCGCTGCACATGCTGATCGACCGGGTGTCGCGCCTGTTGCTGGCGGATGACTGGTCGGGCGGGCTGAACCCGACGCAACGCGCGGCCTTGGGCTATCTTGCGCGCGCAAATCGCTTTTCCTGCGCGCCATCGCATGTTGCAGCCTACCTTGGCGCGACACGCGGCACGATTTCGCAGACCTTGCATGTGCTGGAACGCAAGGGCCTTGTCACGGTCACCGCCTCGGCGACGGACCGGCGCACCATCCGGTACGACGTGACGCCCGCAGGCCGTGCCGATCTGGCGCGCGGGCGCGCGATGGATGCAGCCATCGCCGCGATCGGGCCAGCGCAGGGCCGGGCATTGCGCGACGGGCTGATGCAGTTGCTGCGCGCGATGCTGGTGCAGAACGGCGGGCGGTCATTTGGGCAGTGCCGCACCTGTCAGCATCATCGGGCGGGTGCGGCAGGGCGGTCCTGCGCGCTGCTGAAGGTCGCTCTGACAGAACCTGAGGCGGATGCGCTCTGCCACGAGCATGTGGCGGTCACGGGCTGAACCGGATCAGGAGGCGGGCAGGGGGGGGGTCCGGGAAGGCCGCGGCAAAGTTGGCGCGCAGGGCCACGTCCAGATCGGCCATGGTCACGGGCAGGCCCAGATCGACAAGGCTGGTCACCCCATGTTCGCGGATGCCGCAGGGCACG
>JAAFHS010000135.1 GCA_013298485.1 Rhodobacterales bacterium | reverse complement strand
GGATGGCTGGCGCAGGTGACAGAACCGGGCATCTGCGCTGAAACATCTGATATTTGGTCTGGAAACTCGGCCCCGTCTGCGTTTAGGTAATGGGATGGCATGCTGTCATCGCGGCATCCGTCAGGGACACAAGAACAAGCCAACACAAATAAAGGCAAAAGACGAAAATGGCTGGCGATAAACAAAACTTGCAGGATGCATTCCTGAACCATGTCCGGAAGGCGAAAATTCCGGTCACAATCTTTCTGATCAATGGGGTGAAGCTGCAGGGCGTTATCACGTGGTTTGATAACTTCTGCGTGTTGCTGCGCCGGGATGGACAGTCGCAACTTGTGTATAAACATGCGATTTCGACCATCATGCCGGGTGCGCCGATCAGTCTTTATGAAGGCGAAGAATAATCAGCGACGCTGACGACGACTGGATTCCACAGCGCGAGACGGGCCATGCAACCGTGGCACCGGCGACGCGTGGTTATGTGCTGCATCCTGATTTCAAATCCGGTGGCAAGCGGCGCCTGCCCGAGCATGGACTGGCTGAGGCCGTGTCGTTGGCGGGTGCCCTGCCGGGAATGGCGGTTGTGGGCGGCGAGGTGGCGAGGGTTGCGCGGGCAACGCCTGCGACACTGTTCGGGTCGGGCAAGGTGGCCGAACTTGGCGCGCGGATGCGTGATCTGGATATCGAGGTGGTGTTTGTCGACGGCCCCGTGACACCGGTACAGCAGCGCAATCTGGAAAAGGAATGGGGGGTCAAGCTCCTTGACCGGACCGGGCTGATCCTTGAGATTTTCGCAGATCGGGCGCGGACGCGCGAAGGCGTGCTGCAGGTGGAACTTGCGGCCCTGTCATATCAGCGCACGCGGTTGGTGCGGGCCTGGACGCACCTTGAACGGCAGCGGGGCGGGTTCGGGTTCGTGGGCGGCCCCGGCGAGACGCAGCTAGAGGCGGACCGCCGCGCGATTGATGATCAGGTCATCCGCCTGAAGCGGCAGCTGGACCGGGTGGTGAAAACGCGCGAGTTGCACCGCGCATCGCGGCGGAAGGTGCCGTTCCCGATTGTGGCGCTGGTGGGGTATACGAACGCGGGCAAGTCGACGCTGTTCAACCGGGTGACGGGGGCGGATGTGCTGGCGAAAGACATGCTGTTCGCCACGCTGGACCCGACGATGCGGGGGGTCACGCTGCCATCGGGGCGCAAGATCATATTGTCGGATACAGTGGGGTTCATTTCGGACCTTCCGACGCAGCTGGTGGCGGCGTTCCGGGCGACGCTGGAAGAGGTGCTGGAGGCGGACCTTATCTTGCATGTGCGCGATATTGCGCACCCGGAAAGCGCGGAACAGGCAGCAGATGTGACGGATATTCTGGGGTCACTGGGGGTGAATGCGGCAACGCCGATGATCGAGGTGTGGAACAAGCTGGATCTGGTGGATCAAGGACAGCGGCCCGCACTGGTGGATCAAGCGGGGAAATCGGACCTTGTGTTTGCAGCCTCGGCCCTGACGGGCGAGGGGATTGACGGCCTGCTGGAAGCTGTCAGCCGGGCCTTTGATGAGGAAAAGCAGGATGTCGTGTTGAACCTGCCCTTTGCGGATGGCAAGCGACGCGCGTGGCTGCATGGCGAAGGCGTGGTGGTGTCGGAAACTGCAGGGGATGATGGCTACCGGATCGCGGTGCGCTGGACAACGCGGCAGGCGGCGCGGTTTAACGTAGTGGTGTAATATACGGTGAAGATGGGCAGAATTGCCCATCCTACATCACGAAGCTTGATGCGTCGGATGGGCAATTCTGCCCATCAGCCCCGCAAGACACCGACGATTTTTCGGTCCACAAGACCCGCGATCGCGCCGGAGGGCAGGCCGAGAATGTCGGCCAGAACAGCCTCGGAATGTTCGCCCAGCCTTGGGGCGGGGGTCGGGATTATCCGGTCAAAAGCGGTGGAGGTAACGGGCGATCCGGGCACAGGGTATGTGCCGATGCCGGGTTGGGTGAGTGTGGTGAACATCGGGTTGTCGGGCGAAAGATCGGGATCATGGGTGACAGCCCCGGCGAAGGTGCGGAACACCGACCATGTCAGGTGTGCTGCATCGAACTGCGGCGCAATCTCGGCCAGTGTGTGCGCGGCAAACCACGGAGCGAACAGGGCGGTGATTTCGGCGCGCGCATGCCAGCGGTTGCCTTCCTGCGCCAGATCGGTGCCCAGACGCGTCTGCAGCGCGGCAATCGCATCGGTCATGCCCAACACCTTGACGAGGCCGCGCCATTGCCGATCCGTCAGGCCGATGACCATGATGCGCTGCCCGTCGGCGCAGAGAAAATCCTGCCCGTAAGCACCATAGAGCGCATTGCCCGCCTTGGCGCGGTCAACGCCGTTCACCAGCACCTCGGCCACGATGCCAAGATGGCCCATGACGCCTGCGGCGACGTCCTTGAGGCTGAGTTCAGCCAGTTGTCCGGCACCGGTGCGCAGGCGGTGGCGTTCGGCGGCAAGTGTGGTGTTCACGACCATCTGGCCCGCGATCAGATCCCACGCGGGCAGGACATGGGCAATCGGATCGCTGCCCGGCGCGCCGGTGGCCGTGGGAAAGCCGAGTGACGGGTTGACGGTGTAATCGACCGCAGGCTCCCCCCGCCGGGTGCCGGTGAGAGAGACCATGATGAGGTCGCGGCGCGCGGCGGAGAGGGCGGGGTAATCCAGTGGGCCGCGCCCGCGCAGGTTGGTCAAGAAGAGGCCTGCATCCGGGCCCGGGGCGGTGATGAGGGCGGCCACGATCTCGGCCCCTTCAGGTGTGGCAAAGTCGATGGCGAGGGACCGCTTGCCCTTGTTCAGGCCTGCCCAGAACAGGCTTTCACCTGTGGCGGTCACCGGCCAGCGATGGGCATCAAGCCCGCCTTGCAAGCGGTCGATGCGGATCACATCCGCGCCCATCTGCGCCATGGTCATGCCTGCAAAAGGGACGGCCACGAAAGCCGAGCTTTCAATGATGCGCAGGCCCGCCAGCGGCCCGCTCACCATGTCACCTCGGCGGTCATGCACTGCATGCTGTCACTGTCGACGGTGGCAAGCTGGGTGTCCCATGCGCAAAGTTTCAAGAGCCCTGCGAACGCTGGACGCACGCCGCGAAACGCATAGGTGCGGGGGGGCTTACCACTGACGCGCATCGCGGCGTTCAACAGCACCATGGCCTGCATCGGGCCGTGGGTGACAAGGCCGGGATAGTGTTCGACGCCGGTCGCATAGGGCAGATCGTAATGGATGCGGTGCGCATTGAAGGTCATGGCAGAAAAGCGGAACAGACGCGCAGGGTCGGCCATGAAAGGGTGTGACCAATCGGGGTTTTCGGGGGCGGGTTGCGGGGGGGGCGGAGTGTAATGATCGGGGATCGCGACATAGACGATATCCTGCTGTTCATCGACGCAGCCTTCGGCACCCGTGGTCACATGCGAAACGGTGACAAAGACCATACGGCCAGACGCACCTGATTTTTCGGATACTTTCAGGATTTCGGAACGGCGGGTCAGCACCTCGTCCACCAGCAGATGCCCGTCGAAGGTCAGCCGCCCCCCGGCCCACATCCGGCGCGGCAGAGGCACGGGGGGCAGAAAGCCGCCGCGTTTCAGGTGGCCATCGGCGGCGAGGTCTGAGTGCTGCGCATCGGGGGCCCAGCCCATCCAGTGCCAGAGTGGCGGCAGGATGTGGTTTGCGGTTGTGATGATATCCAGCGTTTGGTTCATGCGGACGACATCGCGGGGTGTGATCCGGTCCGTCGCCGTTTCAGTCCGCCCGATCCAGTCATTGAACTCGTCAGACATGATCCACCCCAATTATGCAGTTGCAGCGCAACTTTATTGCGCAGTGATTGCCAGAACGCAGAGCAAGGTCAACCCCCTATGGCGCGGGCGAAAGGGTCGTGATGCCCACGGCGGCCGCGCGGGCAAGGGCGGGGTCCAGCGACATCGGCACATACTCGCCGCGCCGCCACAGCTCGCCCAGGTCATCATAGAAGCGCGACAGGGGGTGACCGGATTGTCCGGTGGCCGTGATGAATACCGACGAATCCGGATCGGCAAAATCATAGACGCCGCGATAACCCGCGCCATGGACGTTCAGGAACGGCTCCGGCTCTGTACCGGCGGTGCTGCCGCGCAAAAGGGTGTTGTCGCCGCCGCTGGTCGACTGGCGGATATTCACGAAATAGCGCAGAACGGGCACGTCGCCCAACACGGGGTGGTCGTGCGTCGCCTGATGCGCGTCGCCCCATCGCCAGCTTTCCACGTTGGGCCCGTAGGTTTCCGTCAGGCCCAGCAGGGCGTCATCCAGCGCAATCCGTGCCAGATCAGTGCAGCTTTCCACCGGGGCGGACTGGATCACGTCGCACCAGATGCTGGCCCCGTCCGTATTGCGATAGACGCGTTCCAGAAAGACCGGTTCCACATGGGTGAATTCATCGGCCATCGGCCCCAGATCATCGCGGATCAAACGGTCTTGCAGGGCCCGCAGCCAGGCCTCGGCGATCAGGGGTTCGGGCAGGTGTTCGTTCATCTCGCCGTTCCAGGCGGCCAGCAGTTCCAGCGCGCGCTGGCGCAGGCGTTCGGGCGTGCCATCGGGGGCAGCCGCACCCGTGAACCACAGATCAGCCCCGATCAACGGCAGTAGGGTACGCGCAGTCGGGCTGACGGTGTCCAGCTGCGCCTCGATAAAGCTGTCACGGGTATGCACCTCGCGCTGCTGCATCAGGGTCAGCCAGCGCTGAATGACATGCTGCGGGAAAGGGCGGTCGACTGTTTTGTTGTTCGTGTTGCCAAGCAGGCCGGCGGCGGGGTTCTCGACGCGGAAGTTATCGGTATAGGGGAACGTCCCTTGCCAGCGGTTGGTCGCAACCCAGCCCGGCGACGGAATGCGCCCCTGGCTTTGATGCGCGGGATCGCGTTTTGGCATGGCCCCGATCAGCTGCATCGCGATGCCGTCTTCATCGGCGAGTGTCAGGTTCTGTGATGGCGCGATGAATTGTTCGCCCGCCGCCAGCGCCTGATCAATGGATCTGGATCGCATCAGGTTCATGGCCGAGGTCATCGACGTATCGGCGGGGCTGAGCGTGGTCCAGGACAGGGCGACCACATGGTCGGGCGGGGTGATGCTGGCCAGATCATAATGCGAGCCGGGCAGGATCGGGCCATTGTCGGACCAGCGCAGCGTGATGGTGACGGGATCGGCATCGGCGACCGTGATGATGGTGCGGCGGGTTTCAAATGCCTTCCAGCCATCGGGGGTCTTGTATTCCTCGGCGTTGGCGGGGTTCAGTTGTTCGATGAACAGATCCTGATCATCCAGGTAGCTGGAGGTCAGCGCCCAGCCGAGGCTTTCATTGCGCCCCAGCATGATCGCAGGCACGCCGGGGATGGTGGCCCCGATCACGCCGCCGGTCTGCAGCTGCAGCCGCGCGAGATACCAGATCGTCGGTGCGGTAAAGGCGAGATGCGGATCGTTTGCCAGAAGCGTGCCCCCTGACGCCGAACGCCCGGGCGCTGCGGCCCATGCGTTGGAGGCGCCCGCAAAGGGCAGGCGGGGAAAGGGGGACAGCGGATCATCCGTCGCCATGCGCAAGGGGGCCTGCGAGGGCGGAACATCCGGGAAAAGGCTCGCGAAATCTGGCGAGGTGACACCCTTCGTCGGATCATCGGGCAGGATGTCGGCCAGCCGTTCCGGCGATAGCAGCAGCGACATGCGCGCCCGCAGCACCTCGGATTCCAGATGCGAGGACAGCTGCAGGGCCATCAGTTTGATGATGGCGATGCTGTCGGCGGGCTGCCATGCCGCGATTTCATTGGAGAAAAAGAAGAATTCGGGTGCCCCGCGCCCGCGCGCACCAACGTTGACCTGATTGATCCAGGCATTGACGCCTGCACTGTATGCCTCCAGCGCGGCAAGGGTTTCTGGTGATTGCGCGGGCACGGACTGCACCGCGAGATTGTAGAGATCATAGCGGCGCAGCAGTTCGTCAATCTTGACAGTGCGGGTGCCGAACACCTCGGACAGGCGGCCCTGCGCGGTGCGGCGCAGCATCGTCATCTGCCACAACCTGTCCTGTGCATGGGCAAAGCCCAAAGCATAGAACACATCCGCGTCCGTCTGCCCGAAGATATGGGGTACATTGTCGTTGTTGCGCACAATCTCCACCGGGGCGGTCAGACCCGGCAGGGTGAAGGATTCGGTATAGTCGGGCAAGGACCGCGACAGAAACCAGTAGGCGATGAGAACGGCCAGCAGGCCAAGGACGATGGCCCCGGTGAACAGACGCAACAGCCAGCGGAAAGCAACGATCATCGGGGGCCTGTTCTTGACGGCGGGAACGCTTGCTGTTCCTAGTCCATCAGGGCGGCAAGGGCAACAAAGGGGCAGGGCGATGGCAAAGGTGGCGTTTCTGGGCTTGGGCGTGATGGGTTATCCGATGGCAGGGCATCTGGCGGCCAAAGGGCATCAGGTGACGGTATATAACCGGACGACGGCCAAGGCCGAGGCCTGGGTGGCTGAGCATGGTGGCGATTGGCAGGCGTTTCCCGCCAAGGCGGTGATGGGTGCGGGGGCTGAATTCGTGATCGCCTGTGTGGGCAACGATCATGATCTGCGGTCGGTGTGCCTGGGGGATACGGGGGCCTTTGCGGGGATGGTGCGGGGTGCGGTGTTCATCGACCATACGACGGTCTCGGCGCAGGTAACACGAGAGCTGGCGGCCGAGGCTGCAAAGCTGGGGCTTGGCTATGTGGATGCGCCTGTATCCGGCGGGCAAGCGGGCGCCGAAAATGGCGCATTATCCATTATGTGCGGCGG
>JAAFHS010000134.1 GCA_013298485.1 Rhodobacterales bacterium | reverse complement strand
GCTGGCAGTGGCGGTGATCCAGACAGTGGTGCCGATGGTGGGCGCGCAGCGGCGCGATGCAGTCTGGATGGGCATCGCCGGGCCTGCGGCGGTGGCGCAACTGGTGCTGGTGGCCTTTTCATTTGCGGCGCTAATGCATGCCTTTATCGTATCGGACTTTTCGCTGCGGGTGGTGGTGGCCAATTCGCATACGCTGAAGCCGATGCTGTACAAGATCGCGGGCACATGGGGAAACCATGAGGGGTCGCTGCTGTTATGGGTGCTGATCCTGGCACTCTTTGGGGCATCGGCGGCGGTGTTTGGGGGAAACTTGCCCCCGACTTTGCGGGCGCGCGTGATCGGCGTGCAGGGCATGATCGGGGTCGCGTTCCTGTTGTTCATGGTGCTGACCTCCAATCCGTTTTTGCGGCTGGACGTGCCCCCGATGGACGGGCAGGACTTGAACCCGCTGTTACAGGACCCGGGCTTGGCGTTTCATCCACCGTTCCTGTATCTGGGCTATGTCGGCCTTTCCATGAGCTTTTCCTTCGCTGTGGCCGCGCTGATCGAAGGCCGGGTGGATGCGGCCTGGGCGCGGTGGGTGCGACCGTGGACCCTTGCCGCATGGATATTCCTGACCATCGGCATCGCGCTTGGGTCATGGTGGGCCTACTATGAACTCGGCTGGGGTGGGTTCTGGTTCTGGGACCCGGTGGAGAATGCGTCATTCATGCCATGGCTGCTGGCGGCGGCCTTGCTGCATTCGGCCATCGTGGTGGAAAAGCGCGAAAGCCTGAAGGCCTGGACGATCCTTCTGGCGATCCTCGCCTTCGGATTCAGCCTGATTGGCACGTTCATCGTGCGGTCCGGGGTGATCACGAGCGTGCATGCCTTTGCGAATGATCCCGAACGGGGCGTGTTCATCCTGTTGATCCTTGGGTTCTTCACGGGTGGAGCGTTGATCCTGTTTGCGGCGCGCGGGGGCGTGATGGAGGCGCGGGGGGTGTTCGGCCCGGTCAGCCGCGAAGGGGCGTTGGTGGCGAATAACCTGCTGCTGTCGGTGTCGGCTTTCGTGGTGTTTGTGGGCACGATCTGGCCCCTGGTGGCGGAGGTTTTGTGGGATGCCAAGCTGAGCGTGGGGGAGCCGTTCTTTAACGCGGCCTTCACGCCATTTATGGTGGCGCTGGCGATCCTGCTGCCGGTGGGCAGTGCCATGGCGTGGAAACGCGGATCGGTCGCGCGGGGGCTGCGGGGATTGTGGCCGGTGGCGGCCTTTGCGGTGGCAGTGGGCGGCCTTGCCTTTGCGATGCAGACCGGGCGGTCGGCCTTGGGGCCGATTGGCGCGGCCTTGGGGGCCTGGGTGGTGTTTGGTGCGCTGGCCGATCTGTGGGGGCGGACAGGGCGCGATGCGATTGCGGTGCGGTTCGCACGGCTGACGCGGTTGCCGCGTGCGGATTGGGGCAAGGTGCTGGCGCATGCAGGCTTTGGCGTGACGTTGTTTGCGGCGACCGCGCTGAACGCCTGGAAGGTCGAAGATATCCGCGTGGCGCAAAGCGGCGAGCGGTTCCCGCTGGGCGGGTACGAGGTGCTGCTGGGTAAGGTGAGCGATGTGCAGGGGCCGAACTACACGTCCACGATGGCAGAAATGACGGTGTTCCGTGACGGACAGGTAGTGGCTATGCTGTTCCCGGAAAAGCGGTTCTATCCGGTGCAGGGGATGCCTACGACCGAGGCGGCCATCGATTACGGGTTCTGGCGCGACATCTATCTTGTGATCGGGGATGCGCAGGATAACGGCGGCTGGGCGGTGCGGAGCTATATCGAACCGTTCGCCAACTGGCTGTGGGGGGGGGCATTGATGATGGCGTTTGGCGGGATCATCAGCCTGAGTGACCGGCGCTACCGCGTGGCCGCGGGTGCGCGGCGCATGGCGATGGCCCCGGCGGAATGATCCGGTTTTGGCCACGCGGTGCGTGCAAACACGCGCCCTACATCCTGGCCTTGATGATGACGCTCGCGTCACCTGCCGTTGCGGTGCTGCCCGATGAGGTGCTGCCCGACCCGGTACTGGAGGCGCGGGCGCGGGCGCTGTCGCGCGAATTGCGCTGCGTGCAATGCCAGAGTGAAAGCATTGATGACAGTAATGCGGCCATCGCCCGCGATCTGCGCCTGCTGGTGCGCGAACGGCTGGTGGCGGGTGACAGTGATGCCGAGGTGAAGGCCTATCTTGTGGCGCGCTATGGCGAGTTCGTGCTGCTGAACCCGGCGCTGCATGGCGCGAACTGGGTGCTGTGGCTGGCGGGGCCTGCGATGTTGCTGGGCGGAGCGGGGATCGCACTGGTAACCCTGCGGCGCAAACCCGCGCCCGAGGTGCCGTTGAGCGAAGACGAGGCGGCGCGCCTGCGCGAAATTCTGAAGGAATGACGCGGCGTCCGGATTGCAGCAGGGTGAAGTCAGCATAGTCTGCTCCCAAAGAAGGGGATATGATGGACCTGACATATGCGTGCAAGGACGGCGTGGCTGTGGCCACGATCAACCGCCCGGCCATCATGAACGCGCTGAACCGCGCAGTGCGCAAAGGGCTGATGGACGCGGTCGAACGGGCCGAGGCCGAGGCGCGGGTGCTGGTCATCACCGGGGCGGGGCGCGCGTTTTCATCCGGGCAGGACCTGAACGATGCGGGCGGATTTGATACGCTCGACCTTGAAGGGATATTGCGGGACGAATATGAACCCCTGCTGATGGCGATCGCCGATTGCACGATACCCACGATTGCGGCGGTCAATGGGGCGGCGGTCGGGGCGGGGGCGAACCTCGCGCTTGGCTGTGATGTGGTGATCGCTGCGGAAAGTGCGAGTTTTGCGCAATCCTTCACGCGGATCGGCCTCGTGCCCGATGCGGGCGGCACCTACCTGCTGCCGCGCCAGATCGGCATGCCGCGCGCCATGGGGGCGATGCTGTTTGCCGACAAGATCACCGCGCGACAGGCGGAGGGTTGGGGCATGATCTGGGAGGCCGTGCCGGATGAGGCTTTTGCCAGCCATTGGCAGGCGCGGGCCACGGCGCTGGCGAACGGGCCTGGCGTGGCCTATGCGGGCATCAAGGCACTGCTGCGGGCATCGGCGACGGCGACTTTGCCCCAACAACTGGCGGCCGAGGCGGCCTGGCAGGGCAAATGCGGCGCATCATCGGATTTCCGCGAAGGGGTGATGGCGTTTCTGGAAAAGCGTCCCGCGCGGTTTACCGGCGCATGAATCAAAAAGGCCCGTGGCGAACCCCCGGGCCTTTTGCATGTCATTTGTGCCGGTTTCAGGCGGCTTTGCCGTAGACGGCGTCGTAGGCGATGCGTTCGGCGTCGCCAGGGAAAATATCGAGGTCAAGTGCCACGTCGAGCGGCATCTGGGCGATTTCATCGCGGGTCTTGATGTAGAGCGCACGCTTTTCGACGGCGTCTTTGAATTGGGCAATGATATTCATGGTCGTATCCTTTGTCTTGGCGGGGTCTGCATTGTTCTTCTCCGCTGGATGAAAGATGGGGCTTTGTGATACCGCTAACAGTGGTCAATGCTGCGGTGCGGCTATGCATGAATTGCATGGCTTACGATGTAAAAAAGGGCAGCCGAAGCTGCCCTTCCGCCTGCAGATGCAGCAATTTTCAGATCAGCTTGCCCATGGCCACCGCCGTGTCAGCCATGCGGTTGGAGAAGCCCCATTCATTGTCATACCATGCAAGGATGCGCACCATCGTGCCATCCATCACCTTGGTCTGGTCCATGTGGAAGATGGATGAATGCGGATCATGGTTGAAGTCGGATGACACATTCGGCTGATCGGTAAAGCCAAGGATGCCTTTCAGGCGGCCATTGGCGGCCGCACGGATCGCATCGTTGATCTCTTGCACGGATGTTGCGCGCGTCGCCTCGAACACCAGATCGACGACCGACACGTTGGGCGTGGGCACGCGGATCGCCACGCCATCGAGTTTTCCGGCGAGATCCGGCAGCACCAGACCTACGGCCTTGGCGGCCCCGGTTGATGTCGGGATCATGCTAAGTGCTGCCGCACGGGCCCGGTAGAGGTCCTTGTGCATCGTATCCAGGGTGGGCTGATCGCCCGTGTAGCTGTGGATCGTGGTCATGAAGCCGCGCTTGATCCCGACGGCGGCATGCAGCACTTGTGCGACGGGTGACAGGCAGTTGGTGGTGCAGGACGCGTTGGAGACGACGATGTCTGACTTCGTCAACGTGTCATGGTTGACCCCGAAGACGATGGTCTTGTCGGCCCCGTCACCGGGGGCAGAAATCAGGACGCGCTTGGCGCCGTTTTCCAGATGCGGCAGGCACTTTTCCTTGGAGGCGAAGATGCCCGTGCATTCCAGCACGATGTCGACATGGCCCCAGGGCAGGTCGGCGGGGTTCTTGATGGCGGTCACCTCCATCGGGCCGCGGCCCACGTCGATGGTGGTGGCCGTGGTGGTCACAGTGGCGGGAAAGCGGCCATGGACCGAATCGAAGCGCAACAGATGCGCATTCGTCTCGACCGGGCCAAGGTCATTGATCCCCACAACCGCAAGATCGGTACGGCCGGATTCGATGATGGCGCGCAGCACGTTGCGGCCGATGCGGCCAAATCCGTTGATGGCGACTTTGACGGTCATGTGACTCTCCCACAAAATGGCCGGGCGTGCCCGGTGCGTATTGCTGCTGACAATCAGAAAGCTCGGCGAAATTCAACCGTCATTGGCAAACTCAGCGCCAGAATGAAACATACTCCACCAGATCAAAGGTCTTGCGCAGAACGAACATGGTCGCGGTCCCGGCATTCGCAACCTGATCGAGGATCAGAGCCGCGATGATGATGGCGCCCAACATGATGGCCAGAGTATTTGTCACATGCATCCCCTTGTCCCGCGGGCAGGCTATTGCATGACGCGGGCCGCGTGAAGGGGTTCGGGCGTTGCCCTTTTGCGGGCCTGCGCTAAGCTGCTTGAAACTCACGGAGATGCGGATGAGCGGACTGATCGCGCTGCTGGATGATGTGGCGGCTATTGCCAAGGTGGCGGCGGCATCGGTGGATGACATCGCGGCGGCGACGGCCAAGGCGGGGGCCAAGGCGGCAGGGGTTGTGATCGATGATGCGGCGGTCACGCCGAAATATGTGCATGGGTTCGAGGCGGACCGCGAACTGCCGATCATCTGGCGCATCGCAAAGGGCAGCGCGCGCAACAAGCTGGTTGTCCTGCTGCCGGGGTTGATGCTGCTGAATTTCTTCCTGCCGGCGGCGATCACGCCGCTGTTGATGATCGGGGGGGCCTATCTGTGCTTTGAAGGGGCGGAGAAGGTGTTTCATATCTTCGCGCCGCATGCCGATGCGGTGGTCGAGGCCGATTTCGATACGCGTGATCCTGCGCATCTGGAGGAAGAAAAGATCGCAGGCGCGATCAAGACGGATTTCATCCTGTCGGCGGAAATCATGACGATTGCGCTGGCAGCGATCGAAAGCACAAGTCCGTGGATGCAGGGTGTGACGCTGGCTGTGGTGGGCGTGCTGATCACAGCGGTGGTTTACGGGGCGGTGGCGCTGATCGTGAAGATGGATGATGTGGGGCTGCGCCTTGCCGCGACATCGCGCACAGCCGCGGGGCGCGGGTTCGGGCGGGGGCTGGTGGTGGCGATGCCAAAGCTGCTGGCGTTTCTGTCCACGCTGGGGACGGCGGCGATGCTGTGGGTCGGGGGCAATATCGTGATCCACGGGCTGGATGTGCTGGGGTGGCCGTGGCTGTACGACCAGATCCATCACATGGCAGAGGCGGCGGCCCATGCGGTGCCGGTGGCGGCAGGGTTTGTGGCATGGTTCGTCACGGCGTTCTTCGACGGGATTTTCGGGCTGATCCTGGGATTGGTGCTGATTCCGGTGGCGACGCGGGTGATCGGGCCGATGGTGGGGGCCATGACCGGAAAGAGGGCGGCACATTGATGGGCGATCTGGCGGTTCTGGCGGGGCGGATCCTGATTGCACTGCTGTTTCTGGGCGGGGCGGGGCAGAAATGGCTGGAACCGGGGCTGGTCGAAGGGCTGCTGGCCGGGTTCGGGATGCCGGAATGGCTGGTCTGGCCCGCGCTGGCGTTCAACCTGGCGGCAGGGCTCGCGCTGATCGCGGGGGTCTGGGTGCGGCCTGTGGCAGCGGCACTGGCCGCCTATTGCGCCTTCACATCCATCTTTCACTTCCTCCCCGCCGATCCATGGCAGATGACGATTTTCGTGAAAAACTGGGCGATTGCCGGGGGCTGCCTGGTCTTGGCAGCGCACGGGCCGGGGCGCATCGCACCCCGGCCCTGAAGCGTTAGAGCAGGGATTTGGCCTTGGCGGCCGCAGCCTCGGCCGTGATGCCCATTTCGGCATAAAGCCGTTCGGCCGGTGCGGATGCGCCAAAGCCGTGCATGCCGATAAAGCCGGATTTTTCGCGCTTGCCGCCCTCGCCGAACAGCCAGCGGTCCCAGCCGAAACGGATGCCCGCCTCCACTGCAACCCGGACTGGGCCGGGTGGCAGCACCTTGCGGCGATAGCTTGCATCCTGTTCCTCGAACAATTCCCAGCAGGGCATGGAGACGACGCGCGTGCCGATGCCTGCGGCCTGCAGCTGTTCGCGGGCTTTCAGGGCGATCTCGACTTCGGACCCCGTGGCCATCAGGATGACCTGACGCTTGCCCACCGCGTCTTCCAGCACGTAGGCGCCCTTGGCCACCATGTTGGTGTTGGTATGTGTTTTGCGCACGGCAGGCAGGTTCTGGCGTGACAGAGCCAGCACCGACGGCGTGGTTTTGGTGGACAGCGCCAGTTCCCACGCCTCAGCCGTCTCAACCAGATCCGC
>JAAFHS010000133.1 GCA_013298485.1 Rhodobacterales bacterium | reverse complement strand
CCTCATCAAGCTGGCGGATAACGGGCCTGTCCGGGGCTATGTTGGGGCTGGCGGCATTCATGCCACCAGCCATAGCATCCCTTGGCAGATTCGGCCACGGGGTTTGCACCGGCCTTTGCAGCCTGTCCCCGCAGGATCAGTTGCTGCTTTCCAACCCATCCGGGCTGCCCACCACGACGAAACGCAGACTGTCGGGCTGGATCAGCCGGGCTGCCACGCGTTTCACATCATCCAGCGTCACCGCATTCACGCGGTCGTTGCGCGTGGCGGGATAATCGGGCGACAGACCGATCATCTGCATGCCCACCAGAATGCCTGCGATCTGTTCATTGCCGTCAAACCGCAGGGGATAGGCCCCGGTGAGGTAGGTTTTGGTGGCCGCAAGCTCGGCCTCGGTGATGCCTTCGGCGGCGATCTTTGCCCATTCGGCGCGCACAACCTCGATCGCTTCGGCTGTCGAGGCGTTGGAGGATGACATCTGCCCCACCAGCAGGTCGGCCTGATCGTAATCGGCAAGATAGGTGCCCACGCCATAGGTCAGCCCGCGCTTTTCGCGCACTTCCGTCATCAGGCGTGCGCCGAAGCGGCCACCGCCCAGCACCTCGTTCAGGATGGTCGCGGCAAAGAAATCGGGGTCATCGCGCGGGATGCCGCCATGGCCGAACACGATTACCGCCTGCGGGCCGGGATAAGGCTGCACCGTCACCCCGCCTGTCAGGGCCACCGTCGCGGGCGGCGGCAGGGGCGTGCCCGTCGCGGGCAGATCGCCCAGCAGATCATCCAGCAGCACACCCAGTTCCGCCGCCGTGATATCACCCGTCGCCGCCACGAAGATGCGGTCGCGGGCCAGCGCGCCCTGATGGGCTGCGACAATGTCATCGCGGGTCAGGGCAGCGACGCTTTCGGGCGTGCCGTTGCCATCGCTGGCATAGGGGTGATCACCAAAGGCCATCGTGTCAAACAGGTTGGACGCGATGGTTTCGGGGTCCTGCGCATCGCTGCGCAGGATGGATTGCACCTGGCCCCGCACCCTTTCAATCGCCACATCGTCAAAGCGCGGCGTGATGAGTGCGGAGCGCAACAGCGCCATCGCCGCCGTGCGGTTTTCCGTCAGAAACGCGGCCGACACGCTGACGGTATCGACGCCCGCGTCAAACGAAAACTGCGCGGCCAGGCCATCGCGCGCCTCGGCAAAGCCCTGCGAGTCCAGATCGCCCGCGCCTTCTTCGATCAGCGCCGTCATAAGATTGACGGCCCCGCGCTTGCCGGGGGCATCAAGGGATGTGCCGCCGCGAAAATGAATCTCAAGTGCCGTGAAGGGGATGCCATGCTCTTCAACCAGCCAGGCGGTGATCCCGCCGGGCGAGGTGACGGTCTGGATCGCGATTTCGGCGCGCAGGGGCGTGGCCAGCAGAAACAGGGCTGCCATCAGGCGGATCATCATCATTCCGGTGCCTCCTCGGCCATCAGCCAGCCGGTGACCGCACGGTCCCGGTTCAATACCTCGCGCGCGGCGGCCATCACGTCATCTTCGGTGACCGCCTGCAGCACATCGGGCCAGGCCTGCACATCGGCAATCGTGAGGCCCGATGTCAGCGCCTCGCCATAGCGGCGGGCAAGGCCGTCCACATCATCGCGGGCATAGATGTTGGCCGCGCGGATCTGCGTCTTGATGCGGGCGAAGGCCGCCGGATCAACGCCGTCGGTCAGAAAATCGGCCAATACCTTGTCCATCGCCGCCTCGACATCGGCCAGGCTTATCCCCGGCAGGGGGACGACGACAAAGCCGAAGGTCGTGTCATCCATCGCCGTGCCGTCATAAAAGGCCGAGGCGTAAACCGCCGTCTGCGTCTCGAATGTCAGCTTGCGCGCCATCACCGATGTGGTGCCGCTGCCGCCCAGAAGTTCGGCCAGGATCGTCAGGGCGGCGGCCTTTTCCTGATCGCCCGCGTCGCGTTCGGGGGCAAGGTAGGTGCGGATCACATAGGGTTCGGACACACGCGCGTCCGCATAGGTCAGGCGCCGTTCCGCCAGTTGCGGGGGTTCTGCGGGGCGCACGCGGGGCGGCAGATCGGCCGAGGGCGCCAAGGGACCGTAGTAGGTTTCGGCCAGGGCGCGCACGGCATCGGGCTGCACGTCGCCCGCGACCACAAGGATCGCGTTGTTGGGGGCATAGTACCGGGTGTAATGCGCAAGTGCGTCTTCGCGGCTGAGCTGTTCCATCTCGTGCCGCCAGCCGATGATCGGGATGCCGTAGGGATGGTTCATGAACTGCGCCGCGCGCATCTGTTCGGACAACAGCGCGCCGGGGTCGCTGTCCGTGCGCTGCGAGCGTTCTTCCAGGATCACATCGCGTTCGGTGTCCACATCTTCGGGCAGCAGGCGCAGATCGCGCATGCGGTCGGCCTCCAATTCCATCATCAGGTCAAGCCGGTCGGCGGCGACGCGCTGAAAATAGGCGGTGTAATCCCAGGTGGTAAAGGCGTTGTCATTGCCGCCCTGCGCCTCAACGATATCGGAAAAGGCGCCGGGGCCGACATCATCGGTGCCCTTGAACATCAGATGTTCCAGAAAATGCGCGATACCCGAATGGCCCCGCGCCTCGTCTGCCGACCCCACGCGGTACCAGACCATATGCGTGACGGCGGGCGCGCGGTGGTCTTCGATCACCACGACATCCAGCCCGTTCTCCAGCGTGAAGGTCGTCACCTCATCCGCGAGGGCTGCGGCAGGGATCATGGTGGCCAGCACTAGGCCAAGACGGTGCAGCATCGGGTTCCTCCCGTGAATTCAAAGCGTAAGCTAGACGCGATTGCGCGGCGCGCAAGGCCGGGGCACGGGGATGTTATTCGCCCGGCTGCGCGGGCGGGGCGGATGGCGTGCGCGCGCCACGGCTGCGCCAGAACGCAAGTTCGCGCTGCTGGTCCAGCGATTGGTCTGCGTAAGCCTTGTAATAGACATTGACGTTGAACAGCCGTTCCAGCACGCGGCCCTGATTGTCGCGGCGGAATTCAAGATCTTCGGCGGCAAGCTGGCCACGGATATCGGGGCTGGTGCCCAGACGGCCCGCATGTGCCACCAGCGCGCCATCTGCCGCAGGAATCCCGCCCGCCGCCCCCGGATCGCCGCCCAGTGCGACAATGGCATCGGCATTCGGCTGCGGATCGGTGCGGTTCGAGCCGCCGAGCGTCGGCTGGGGCAGTTCCGCCAGGTTCTCGGGCAACTCAAGCGGGCGTGGCGGCAGAATGGCAAATTCATCCGGCCCGTTGCCCGGCTGTTCCAGATTGAACAGGTTGGGCGTGCCCGTCCCGCCGCCACATGCCGAAAGCAGCACTGCCGCCGCGAGTGCGAGGACCGTCCGTACTGCCGTCATGCCTGCCTCTCTCATCATTCCATCCTGTCTTAGCGCATGTCATGGCGCGCGTCACGGGGTCTTTCGGCGCTTTGGTGGGGTCTTGCCCGTGAACAGCACAAGGCCGATGGCGCCTGCAAAAATCGCGATATCGGCGACGTTGAAGGCAAAGGGGTTTTCAACCCCGCAGCAGGACATGTTCAGAAAATCCGCCACCGCACCATAGATGATGCGGTCGATCACATTGCCCAAGGCCCCCCCCACCAGCAGGCCCGCGCTGATCTGTGCCAGCCGCCCCGGCCTTTCCCGCCAGATCCACCACAGGACCCAGGCCGAAATCGCAAGGGCGATACCGATCAGCACCCATTGGTTGGTGGACAGAAGGCCAAAGTTGATGCCGGTATTCCAGGCCATGCGGAACTGCAGGAAAGGCGGCCAGACATCGATCTGGTGCCGGTTGATCAGATCAAGCCATTGAACGATCAGCCATTTTGATGCCTGATCAAGGGCAAAGGTCAGGACGGCGGTGATGGCGAGGGTCCGCATGTCAGTGCCGGAAATGCCGCTGGCCGGTGAAGACCATCGCCAACCCCGCCGCATTCGCCGCCGCAATCACCTCATCATCGCGCAGCGACCCGCCCGGTTGGATGATGGCCATGGCCCCGGCCTCGGCCGCCGCGATCAGGCCGTCGGCAAAGGGAAAGAACGCATCCGATGCCACGACCGCCCCCCTGGTCAGGGGATGGGGCAGCCCCAATGCATCGGCCATGTCCTGCGATTTGCGCGCGGCGATGCGGGTGCTGTCGATCCGGCTCATCTGGCCCGCGCCGATGCCGACGGTTGCGCCGTCCTTGGCATAGATGATCGCGTTGGATTTGACATGCTTCGCCACAGTCCAGGCAAACAGCAGATCGTCCCATTCCGCGGGCGTCGGCGCGCGTTTGGTCACGACTTTCAGGGCATCGCGCGTGATGCGCCCCGCATCGCGGTCCTGCACCAGAAACCCGCCAGCCACCTGCCGGAACGCAAGGCCCGCCGCCATCGGGTCCGGCAGGCCAGCCGTGGTCAGCAGGCGCAGGTTCTTCTTGCGCGCGAAAATCGCCATGGCCTCGGCATCCGCACCGGGTGCGATCACGACTTCGGTGAAAATCTCGGCAATCGCTGCCGCCGTTTCGCCGTCAAGCGGCATGTTCAACGCGATGATCCCGCCGAAGGCAGAGGTGCGGTCGCAATCATAGGCGCGCAGATACGCCTCACGCAGGGACGGCCCGCGTGCCGCGCCGCAAGGATTGGCATGTTTGATGATGGCACAGGCCGGGCCGTCTGCCGGGGCAAACTCCGCCACCAGTTCAAAGGCCGCGTCGGTGTCGTTGATGTTGTTGTAGGACAGATCCTTGCCCTGCAATTGCCGCGCGGTGGCCACCCCTTCGCGGTCTGTGCCGTCGGTGTAGAATGCCGCCGCCTGATGTGGGTTTTCGCCGTAGCGCAGGGGTTGCGCCAGTTTGCCCGCAAAGGCGCGATGGCGTGGCACCGTCTCGCCATGGGTGCGCGCCATCCAGCCCGACACCGCCGCATCATAGGCCGCCGTGCGCGCATAGGCCGCCCCCGCCAGCTTTTGCCGGAAGGCCAGCGTGGTCGCCCCGTCATGCGCGCGCATCTGGTCCAGCAGCCCTGCGTAATCCGCAGGGTCCGTCACCACGGCGACAAAGCGGTGGTTCTTGGCCGCCGCCCGGATCATCGCAGGCCCACCGATATCGATATTCTCGATGCAGGTGGCATGATCGGCACCCTTCGCTACCATTTCCTCGAACGGATACAGGTTCACGATCAGCAGATCGATGGGCGCAATCCCGTGTGCGGCCATCGCCAGCAGATGTTCGTCATCGTCGCGCAGTGCCAGCAGCCCGCCATGCACCGCCGGATGCAGCGTCTTGACCCGCCCGTCCATCATTTCGGGAAAGCCCGTCACCTCGGCCACATCCCGCACGCCAAGTCCCGCGGCCCGCAGCATGCCCGATGTCCCCCCGGTCGAGATCAACTCGACCCCGTCTGCGGCAAGGGCGCGGGCAAGGTCCAGAAGGCCCGTCTTGTCAGAGACCGAAATCAGCGCGCGGCCGATGGGCACAAGGTTGGTCACGGGTCACCCCCAGCGGTTCAAGACGAACCCTGCCCGTCGTCGCGGTCAAGGTCGCGGATTGCGGTCGGAGTATCCTGTGCTTTCGCCAAGGTCCAGCCGATCCGCGTTTCGATATCCGCCGTCTGCCCCTCCAGCATGATCTGTTCGGACGCGCGGGGGCGCAGCCGGCCGCGTTCCAGATAGACGGAGGGCTGGATCGTCAGCTTCGCGCGCCCCTCATAACGGAAGACCCAGATTTCCCCGCTTTTCAGGGCGAGTGAGACCGCATGCCCGCCCATGTCCAGCGTGGCATTCACGTCCGGGTGCAGATGAAAGCGGATGGCAAAGCGGATGCCGTTGATCCCCGATTGCCCCAGCACGCTGGCGAATCGCTGGCGCTGCGCGGGCGTGCTCGCCGTCAGGCGGTCATCGCCGTCCAGATGCCGCCCGTTGCCCGACAGCATCAAGGTGCGCGCATGGATCAGGCCATGCGTGGCGACCCAGCCGTCATGGGCGGCATAGATGCCCTGTTCGCCGTCTTCCACCAGATGGTGGCTTGCCGTCACCGCCGCACATTGCACCAGCGTGTCGGCGGTATCGGCCCGCTCCCCCAGCCGCGATGACGATACCCCTTCGATGCACAGCGTCGTATGTGACGGGGTGGCCCGGCCCGCGCGCTGCCAATCGCTGCCAAAGGCGCGGCCCGATCCGCAGTTCACGATCACCGGGCGGCGGCCCGATGTCAGTTCGAACGCGAGGGTTGAGGCATGCGCCCGCCTGCCAGGCGGGGGGGCGGCGACATCGACAATCACGCTTGACCGCCCGCCCGTCAGCCGGGCAAAGCCCATCGCAAGACCCGCCAGCGGCACCGCCCGCCCGCCGGTCGCTGCCAGCGCCTGATCCAGCGCGCCTTCGATGCCGCGCCCGCCGCCGTGGAACCGCGCAAGGCTGCCATCTGCGTGGCGCAGCGCCCTGAGGCAGGGCGCGATGCGCGCAATCGCCGCCAGATGATCGGCGGGGATGTCGCGGCCCGCCTGGCGCAACGCCTCGGCCGCCCATGTCAGCAGGCTGGCCACCTCCAGCAGATCCTCGGGGTTGCGGGTGGCGATGCCGCCGTCCGCATCGACCTGCGTGGCGCAATCGCGGGCTAGTGCGGCACTCGCAGGCCCCACCAGCGCCTCCATCCCCATCAGCGACAGGCCCGCATAGATCAGGCCCGACAGCGCCTCGAACCGGGGCAGGCCGGGGGCGGCGCGTGGCCAGCGCCGCGACAACAGCAGCGTCTGCTGCGTCAGCGTCGCAAAGAACGCCGCCGATTCCGCGCGGTCCCGCCCCTGCAAAAGAAAGATCGCATGGTTGATCCACCGGATCAGCCGCCGCCCTGTCAGATCGGG
>JAAFHS010000132.1 GCA_013298485.1 Rhodobacterales bacterium | reverse complement strand
AGGGGCCTGATGGGCTGACACCCACAGGTGAGACCTTCCGCCTGAAGGCGGATCAGGTGTTCAAGGCGATTGGGCAGACGCTGGCGGGTGTGCCGGAGGATCTGGTGCTGGAGGGTGGCAAGATTGCCGTCACGGGTGCGGGACGAACATCGCTGGCGGGCGTCTGGGCCGGGGGCGATTGCGCGTCCGGGGGCGATGATCTGACGGTGACGGCGGTGGCCGAAGGGCGGGATGCGGCAGAAGACATCCACGCAAGCCTGATGGGATGAGCATGCCTTGCGCATCATCAGCCAAGCGTCTAACCCTGCGGGACTTTGCAGGCAGGGGTGCGCATGTTCGCAATGATCGATACGCTGATCGAGGCAACGCTCGCCTTTGTGCGCGACAACCGCGACTGGGCGTTCTGGATCGCGCTGGTGTTCGCTTTGGGCGAGAATGTCGCGTTCATCTCCATTGTGATCCCTTCCACGGCCATTCTGCTGGGTGTGGGCGCACTGGTGGCCACGGGCGAGCTATCTCTCTGGCCGATCTTTCTGGGCGCATCCATCGGAGCGGTGATCGGGTCGTTCATATCGTACTGGATCGGGTGGCGTTATGGCGATGCGATCCTGCGGTTATGGCCGTTGCGCAACCACCCCGATCTGGTGGCACGCGGCAATGCGGCCTTTCTGAAATGGGGCGTGATCGCGGTGTTCATCGGCCATTTCTTCGGGCCGCTGCGCGCGGTCGTGTTCGTGATGGCGGGGATATCGCGTATTCCGATGCGGCTTTACGCCCCGGTGAATATCGTGGGTTGCCTCGGATGGGCGTACCTCACGCCGACAGTCGGCGAAGTGGCAGGGCATATCGTCGGCTGGATCTGGCGCGCCCTCGGGTTCTGACTTCAATCATCGCGGATCTTCGTCGTGCCAGTTCTGGCACAGATCGTTCATTGGCGTCTTGCGGAGGATATCATGGCTGACCTCACCACTACATTCATCGGGATCAGATCGCCCAATCCGTTCTGGCTTGCGAGTGCGCCGCCGACGGACAAGGAAGTGAACGTGCGCCGGGCCTTCGCCGCCGGGTGGGGCGGGGTGGTGTGGAAAACGCTGGGGGCGGAAGGACCACCCGTCGTCAACGTGAACGGCCCGCGCTATGGGGCGATCTGGGGGGCGGACCGGCGCTTGCTGGGCCTGAACAACATCGAGCTGATCACAGATCGGCCTTTGGAGGTCAATCTGCGCGAGATCAAGGCGGTGAAGCGCGACTATAAAGACCGCGCGATGATCATCAGCCTGATGGTGCCCTGCGATGAGGACTCGTGGAAAGACATCCTGCACCGGATCGAGGATACGGAAGCCGACGGGGTGGAATTGAACTTTGGCTGCCCGCACGGGATGGCAGAGCGCGGGATGGGGTCTGCCGTGGGGCAGGTGCCGGAATACATCGAAATGGTGACGCGGTGGGTGAAAATGCATTCCCGCATGCCCTGCATCGTGAAGCTGACGCCGAACATCAGCGATATCCGCAAACCGGCGGAGGCGGCAAAGCGCGGCGGGGCGGATGCGGTGAGCCTGATTAACACGATCAATTCGATCACGAGCGTGGATCTGGATGATTTCGCACCGGAGCCGAAGATTGACGGCAAAGGCACGCATGGCGGCTATTGCGGGCCGGCGGTCAAGCCGATCGCCCTGAACATGGTGGCGGAGATTGCGCGGTCAGCCGAGACGCATGGCCTGCCGATCAGCGGCATCGGCGGCATCACGACATGGCGCGATGCGGCGGAATTCATGTCGCTGGGGGCAGGCAATGTGCAGGTCTGTACTGCCGCCATGACTTACGGCTTCAAGATCGTGCAGGAAATGATTTCGGGCCTGTCGGATTACATGGACCGCAAGGGGTTTGTCGCGACATCTGAGCTGGTGGGGCGTGCGGTGCCGAATGTGACGGACTGGCAGTTCCTGAACCTGAATTATGTGACCAAGGCGCATATTTCGCAGGATGACTGCATCAAATGCGGGCGCTGCTATGCGGCCTGTGAAGACACTAGCCATCAGGCGATTGCGATGTCTGCCGACCGGACCTTTACGGTGAAGGATGATGAATGCGTGGCGTGCAACCTGTGCGTCAACGTCTGCCCGGTGGAAAATTGCATCACGATGGTGGAGATGCCGAAAGGGGCGGTTGATCCGCGTACCGGGGTCAAAGTGGGCGATTACGCGAACTGGACGACGCATCCGAACAACCCGAGCGTGGCGGCGGAGTAGGCGTGCGGGAATGCGCGGTTTTGCTGAACCGGCCTAAAAATTTTAGTACTAAAATTTTTAGGCCGGTTCAGCAAATGACCTGCATATGGCCCCGGTTGCAGATGACAATGAACTGGCCACCGCACTCCACGCAGTGAAATCCCCGGCGCTCCACCTCGGTCAAAAATGCGCTGCGGCCAACTTCGCGCTCCACGCTGTCGACAGATCGGCGGACGACGCCGCCGCGCGCTGCAGCTTTTGCTTCAAACATATGCGCAATCCACAGATGTGCGACAAGATTGCGGGTATCGGCGGTGCTGGTGTGAATGTTCATCCGCCAACCTTACCGAGCCGCTAGTTAACGCTGGGTTAACCTCAGATCGCGACCTGCTGGCCGACCTCGACCACCCGGTTGGTGGGCAGGCGGTAGAATCCGGTGACATCTGCGGCGGTTTTGGCCATGCCGATGAACAGCTTTTCCTGCCAGCGGGGCAGGCCGCCTGTCGGGTCGGATTTGAACGATCGGCGGCTGAGGAAGAATGACGTGCGCATGATGTCGAACTTCAGGCCCTGTTTGCGGGCAAGAGCCAGCGCCTTTGGGACATTCGGCTCTTCCATGTAGCCGAAGTTGAGGTCGATCTTGAGAAAGCGGTCACTGATGGTGTCGATGGTCATGCGGTCGGCAGCGGCGATGTAGGGGACGGTTGCGACAGTCACGGTCACGATCATGTTCTGCGCGTGCAGGACGTGATTGTGCTTGAGGTTGTGCATCAGGGCCGCCGGGGCGATCTCGGGATCAGAGGTCAGGAACACTGCCGTGCCGGGAACATCGACGCGGGATTTGGATTTGTCCAGCATCGCAATCAGACTTTCCAGCGTGGTTGCCCCGCGCCGCGCACGCAGCTGCACATAGGCCGACCCGCGCATCCATGTCCACATCATCAGCATCATGGTGCCGGCGATCATGATGGGAACATAGCCGCCATCCACGATCTTGATGGCATTGGCAGCAAGGAACAGGCTTTCGAGGACCAGAAGGGGCACCATGAGCATTGCGACTTTCCAGACCGGCCATTTCCAGCCGCTGCTGAACAGGATGATGGCCAGAACCGAGGTGATGACCATGTCGCCGGTGACCGCAATGCCATAGGCGCTGGCCAGATTGGAGGATGAGCCAAAGACAATCACCAGAACGAAGACGCCGACAGCGAGGATCGTATTGACGCGGGGCAGATAGATCTGGCCCATCTGGCTTTCGGAGGTGTGCAAAATCTCGAGCCGCGGCAGCAGGCCCATTCGGACGGCCTGTTTCATCATCGAAAACGCACCCGAGATGACGGCCTGACTGGCAATGACGGTGGCGGCTGTGGCGAGGATGACAAGGGGCAGCAGCAGCCAGTCGGGGGCCATCAGGAAGAACGGGTTCTCGGCTTTTTCGGGATCTGAAAGCACAAGGGCGCCCTGACCGAGATAGCTGAGCGTGAGGGCGGGAAATACGAGGATGCCCCAGGCGATGCGGATCGGTTTGCGTCCGAAATGGCCCATGTCGGCATAAAGCGCCTCACCGCCCGTGACGGCCAGGAAGACCGACCCCAGCACGATGAACGAGGCCAGGCCGTTGGTGAACAGAAAACCTACGGCATAGGTGGGCGACAGCGCGGCAAGGATCGACCAGTCATCGCCGATATGCAGCAACCCCAGCACGGCGATGGTCAGGAACCAGATCGTCATGATGGGACCGAAAAGGATTGATACGGTCTGCGTCCCCCAGCGCTGCACCAGAAACAGGCCTGCGATAATCGCAAGCGTCAGGGGCACGACAAAATCGCCGAATGACGGGGCGACCAGGGTCATCCCTTCGACGGCAGAGAGGACGGACATGGCGGGCGTGATCATCGCATCGCCGAAAAACAGCGAAATCCCGACCATCCCGATGGCCATCAGCCAGAAGGGGCGGCGGTGCAGGGCCTGCTGGACGAGTGCGACCAGCGACAGCGTGCCGCCTTCGCCCTGGTTGTCGGCGCGCATGATGAAGAAGACATATTTGATCGTGACGATCAGGATCAGGGTCCAGATCAGCAGTGAGATGACGCCCAGCACATCCGCGCGGGTCAGGCCATCATAGCTTGCGGCATGCAGCGATTCGCGCATGGCATAGAGGGGACTTGTGCCGATATCGCCATAGACGATCCCGATGCAGCCCAGAACCAGCCCCGCAAGACGCCCATGCGGCGCAGTTGCATGTTCGGCGTCGTCCGAACCATTCCGTTCAATTTCAGACATCTGGCACCCGTCATCTTACAGCAGCGGTCTAACTGTATGACGATGGCTGCACAAGTTGCCGATTGCGGGGCCGGTCTTTCCCGTGCGTCAGGCGCGTGGCGGGATCGTGGGGTCTTTCGCATTGGGATAGACGAGCCCGGCCGAGATGATGAGTTTGGCCGCATCCTCGACCGACATGGTGAGGATGATCACGTCTTTTGTGGGCACATAGACCAGAAAACCGGAGGTCGGGTTCGGTGTCGTTGGTACGAAGACGGTCAGCGCGTCATCGCCGCCGGGAATTTTCGCCGCAAGCTCACCCTTGGCCTTGGTTGCGACAAAGCCGATGGCCCAGACACCAGGGCGGGGGAATTCGACAACACAGGCCCGGTCAAAGTTTGTGCTGGATTGGGTGAACACCGTTTCGGCGATTTGTTTCAAGCCGTTATAGACCGATCTTACGACAGGCATCCGGTCAACCATGCCTTCGGCCCAGCGCAGCACCGAGCGCCCGATCAGGCCCTTGGCGATCCAGCCGACGAAGATGGTGAAGAACAGGAAGATCACGACGCCGAGGCCGCGCACGTTGTATTTCCAGTCTTCGCCGAAATAGTGCTGCAGCAGTTCGTTCGGATGGTAGGAGGTCGGCACGAACGGCAGAACCCAGCCGTCGATCCAGCCAATCACGGTCCAGATGAGGTAGATGGTCAGGGCGATGGGCAGGACCACGACAAGACCGGTCAGAAAGCTGCGGCGCAAACCTGCAAAAAGGCCGCCTTTGCGGCGGCTTGTCATGTCTTCCGTCATTCTGGCCGATCCTTGTGCATGGGTGCGAATGTAGGCAGGGCCAGATCACTGCACAATGGGGATTCGCGTAACACTACGCGGTGTTTTCTTCTGTGCTGATCCGCTGTGCAATGGCGGCGGCCAGACGGGCGTTGTTCAGCACAAGGGCGATGTTGGCGTCGAGCGAACGCCCCTCAGTCAGCTCGTAAATGCGTTGCAGCAGGAACGGGGTGACCGCTTTGGCGGCAATCCTACGCGCAGCGGCATCCTGCAGGGCGGTTTCGATCACCGGAAGGATGATGGCGCGGGGAATTTCGGCCGCTGCCGGGATCGGATTGGTGACGAGTTGGCCGCCGGGCAGGCCAAGGCGGGCGCGCATGCGGTGGGCGGCGGCGATATCGGCGGCATTGTCCATGCGCAGGGGGGCGGGCAGGCCGGATGTGCGTGACCAGAAGGCCGGGATGTCATCCTGCCCATAGGCGATGACGGGGACGCCGTGGGTTTCCAGCACCTCAAACGTCTTGGGCAGATCGAGGATGGCCTTGGCCCCGGCGCAGACGACGGTGACCGGGGTCTGGGCGAGTTCGAGCAGATCGGCGGAGATATCAAAGCTGCTCTCGGCCCCGCGGTGCACGCCGCCGATTCCCCCGGTGGCAAAGACGGCAATGCCCGCGAGATGGGCGCAGATCATGGTGGCGGCGACCGTGGTGGCACCGGTGCGGCCCATGGCAAGGCAGGCAGCCAGATCGGCGCGCGACAGTTTCATCACGTCTTTTGCCTGCGCCAGCCAGTCCAGTTCCGCATCGGTGAGACCGATATGGATGCGGTGTGCGATGACCGCGATGGTGGCGGGCACGGCCCCTGCATCGCGCACGGCCTGTTCGACGGCCCGCGCGGTCTGCAGGTTCTGCGGATAGGGCATGCCGTGGGTGATAATGGTGGATTCAAGTGCCACGACGGGTCGGCCTGCGGCGCGGGCGGCGGCGACCTCGGGGCTGAAGGCAAGGGGGGTCATGATCCGATCTCTCCTGATACATAATCAGCGGCGGCTTGCAGGGCGGCGGTGAGGGCGGTTTCGCGGGAATCGCCGCGCCGTCCGGCCACGATATGGGCGGCCATGAACGTATCCCCGGCCCCTGTGACGCGCGTGACCATCACCGGGGGCGGGGTGGCGGTGATCACGCCGTGACCGGCCATGCCATCGGCGCAAGGATTGCCGCCATCGGTCACAAGAACGCGGGTGGCACCGCGGGCGAGCAGGGCGGTTGCGGCATCGGTGGCAGTGGCAAAGCGGGCTTTGGCGAGCAGGCCCGCCTCTTCCAGGTTCACGTAGAGCGTGGCACGGGGATGGTGCAGCAGGGGCAGCAGCCGTTCGGCCTTGCCGGGGCTGGCGGGGGCCAAGCGCAGATCGGCTGCGGCAAACAGCGGGCAGGTGGCGATCTGGGCCAGCAGCGCCTCGGTCAGGTTGCCGTCAAGGGCGATCAGGCCGGGGTAGGGGGCCTCGGCCGACCCGAGCCGCCCGTCGGCCAGGGGACGCAGGATCTTGTCCCCTGCCGCCTCAAGCGAATGGGCATCGGCGATGGCGGCGATCAGGCCGTTTGCCCCCTCGATCGCCATGTAGCGGTCGGTGGGCAGATCGTCGGAGCGGTAG
>JAAFHS010000130.1:598-6953 GCA_013298485.1 Rhodobacterales bacterium | reverse complement strand
CCGGCCCCATGATCTTGTCCACCTTCGGCACGGTTTCGGTGCCGTAAGCCATCGCCGCAATCGCCTGCGCCCCGCCGATGCGGAAAATCCGGTCCGCCCCCGACAGATGACAGCCCGCGATCATTGCGGGATGCGCATTGGGCGGCAGGCAGGCGATCACCTCGCCCACCCCCGCCACCCGTGCGGGAACAATCGTCATGATGGGCGCTGACAGCAGGGGAAACCGCCCGCCCGGCACATAGCATCCGACGCGGCCAATCGGGATCACCCGGTGGCCCATATGCACACCGGGCAGGATTTCCACCTCCAGCGGCAGGATCGTCGCCAGCTGCGCCTCGGCAAAGGTGCGCACGTTGGCGATGGCAAATTCGGTATCCCGGCGCGTCTGCGAGTCCAGGGCTGCGACCGCCGCCTCACGTTCGGCCATCGTCACCGCAAAGGGCGCCGTTGCGCCATCAAACCGCTGCGCATAGTCGCGCACGGCGGCGTCACCCAGCACCCGGACGTTGGCCAGCACCTCGGCCACCGTGGCCACCACCGCCGCCGTATCCTGTGCCGCGTCCGACGGGGCCTTGATCCACGTGATGCCGGGAAAATTCATAAAAAATGCTCCATCAGGTTTGGCGCAGCATAGCAAGATGGGCTGGACTGAACAGTCATGCCGTGCGATTCCAGCAAAAATTGACGGCTGTCAATTTTCAGCTTTATTCATACATAACAGATGGATAGGTTTTCAGAACGGGGTCACTTTAAGACTTTGGTAACATTTGTCGGTCGCGGGCAAACCTTATCCCGCCCGCAGCATGACCTCGCGCGCCAACCCCGCCTCGCCCCGCGCCATGGCCCAGCGGTGGTTCCATGCAAACACCGGGGCCAGAAGCGGTGACAGGATGCGGAACAGCGGGCGGTCGGCAGTCACCTGCCAGTCATAACGCGCGACCGTCACGGCCCCGTCTTGCGTCAGGGTCCAGACCCCACGCCCCGTCAGATCGCCGCTGGCTGCGATTTCCCAGGTGCGGGGCAGATCGGCCGCGATCAGTTCCGCCGTCCAGTGGATGTGATAGGGCAGTTTGCCCTTCGATTCGAAGGCCACCTTGCGCCCGATGTTGCGGGCATCGCCGGGGGCGGTGATCCGGGCCGAAAGATAGACCTCGGGCCACCAGCGGGGCAGGGATTCGGCGTCCGTCAGAATCGCGGCAACTGTGTCGATCGCGGCCGTGATGCGCCAGGTGGTGACGATATGAAACGCGTTGGTGGCCATGATGCCCCTTTTCTGCCCCCCGCAGCTACGCGGGGGGTGGTGCCGAAGTTTCGCCGCGCAGCTGGCGTAGAAATTCGCGCAACATCGGCACGCGGCGGGGGCGAAAGCTTTCGGTGGTCAGCGTCACATCTGCCATCCGGTGCAGATGGAACCGCCGGAAATCCTGCCTGAGGCCGCACCAGGCAAGGCACATCAGCGACCGGTCCAGAAACACCACCGACAGCGGCAGGATGCGCCGTGCCGTGCAGGCGTCATCCCGGTCGCGGTAGGTGATATCCAGCGCGCGTTCTTCCCACGCGGCCTCGCGGATCAGCCCCAGATGCGCGGGGGCGGGGGTACGCTTTTCAAAGCGGTAGGTCTGCTGCACGGCATGGATCGCCTGCCGCTGCACCCGTTCGGGCAGGGTGGCGGTGATCTTGGCCCCGGCCATTTCTGCGGCGCGCGCAAGGTCCGCATCACCCGACAGGCGCACCTCGGCCAGCCCCAGCATCAGCGCCTCCACCTCAAGCCGGGTGAACATCTGGGGTGGCAGGGCGGGGTCTTCGGTCAGCGTATAGCCAAGCCCGGCAGCCCCATCAATCAGCGCACCTGACGCGCGCAATGACGCGATATCACGGTAAAGGCTGCGTTCGGAAACGCCGGTTTCTTCGGCCAGCCGCGCCGCTGTCACCGGCTGCGGCAGGCGGCGCATGGTGTCGATCAATCGCAGAAGGCGGTCGGCGCGGGCCATGGTGATCCTGTCGGAAACTGTCAGGGTAGGTGGATCATAAAGAGGGTATCACGCAACACAAGGAGGTTTGTCATGCTGACCCTGTTCCACGCCCCGCAATCGCGGTCATCCCGCATCATCACGCTGATCCATGAAATGGGCATCGCCGATTTCATCAGGGTCCAGCCCGTCGATATCATCCGTCAGGATGGCACGGGTCATCGCGATCCGGACAATCCGCATCCCGAAGGCAAGGCCCCGGCCCTGATGGATGGTGATACGCTGATGACCGAAACCGCGGCGATCATGCTGTATCTGACCGATATGTTCCCGACTGCAGGTCTTGGTCCGCAACCGGGTGATGCCACACGCGGGGCGTACCTCGCGTGGCTGTCATGGTATGGCAGCATGATGGAGCCTGCATTGATCTGTCAGGCGGCGGGTCTGGAACACCCCTATCTTTCCGCGACGTTCCGCAGCCATGCCGAGGTGACGGACCGCCTGCACACGGCCCTTGCCAAAGGGCCATGGCTGCTGGGGGACACCTATTCGGCAGCCGATATCCTTGTGCATTCGCCCTATGCCTGGTTCAAGGATGCGACACCGGATGACCCCCTGATCCGGGATTGGGTCGCGCGCTGTCAGGCCCGGCCTGCAGTGTTGCAGACGCGGGCCGACGATAGCCGATGGCGTCAGGCCGAGGTTGCGGCCTGATCCAGCAGGGCTTTCAGTTCCGCCGCGGTCGAATGGGTATAGGTCTGCGCAATCACCGCATCACCGCGCAGAAAGACCAGGGACCCCCGGCTGGTCACGCCGTAGCGCGTGGCCAGTTCGGTATCCCCGTAGGTGTCCCAATCCACGTTGAAAAACGCGATGGCCGCGTCATAGGCCGGGTTTTCGGCGCGCAGCGCCTCGATCATGCGGGCTTGCGTCTGGCAACTGCTGCACCAGCTGGCAATGAAGTTCAGCATGACAGTGCGGCCTGCCGCGAGTTCGGCCGCCACAGCCTCGGGCGAATAGCTGGCCGTGGCGGCGCGGGCCATGGGTGCGGCCAGCGTCATGGCGGCGGTCAGTGCGATAAAGTCACGGCGGTTCATGTGTTTTCCCCTTTGTTCAGAATATCACCGACAGGTCCTGCAGCCAGAAGGGCAGCACGCTGATCAGCCAGGCCTCGATTGTGTGATGGATGCGGAACAGCAGCATCAGGCCGACGGCCACGAACACCACCCCCAAGATCGGCTTGGCACGCGCCGCAATGCGCGCCATCAGTGCGCGGCGGCGGTGCAGGGCCGCGCGCGCGCCATAGCCAAGTGCGAGGATGATGGTCGACACACCTGCCGCAAAGGCCGTCATCACCGCCCCGGCCCAGGCCACATTCTGCCCCTGCGAAGCCAGCGAAATCGCACCCCCCAGCGTCGGGCCGACACAGGGGCTCCACACCGCGCCCAGCAGGGCGCCACCAAGAAACTGGCCACCAAGGCCCGACCTGTCGACCCGGTCGATCCCGGCATCGGCCTGCGATGCGATGCCTGCCGGGGCAAAGGCGAAGCCCGCGTTCAGGCGCGGCACCAGCAGCACAAGGCCGAACACCAGCATCAGGACAGCCGCCGCATTCGACAGCGCATCCGCCGACAGACCGACACTGCGCCCCAGCACCGCGACCCCAAGGCCCAGCGTCACGAAAGCAATCGACATCCCCGCCGCCAGGGCCACCGGCCCCAGCCGATGCGCCTGCAGGGCGGTGGCCAGCACAATGGGCAGCACCGGCAGCACGCAGGGGTTGATCAGGGTCAAAAGCCCCGCCAGATATCCAAGCAGAAGGTCCATGGCGGCCAGATCGCACAGGGCAGACGAACCTGTCACTGCAACCTTCCGTGAAGATTACGCCGCGCGCGCCCGTGCCAGCTGCACGGCGAGGATCCCCGCCATCACGATGGCAACACCCAGGATATCCAGCGGCCCCAGCGTCTCGTCCAGCAGCACCGCCGCCACCGCCACGCCAAAGAACGGGTTCAGGAAATGAAACGCGGCTGCCCGCACTGCACCGATCCGCGCCACCAGCGCGAACCACAGCAGCGTGGCGGCCAGACCGGGGACGAAAATCTGATAGGCAAAGGCCGCCATCACCTTGGCGCTGACGGCATCGGGTGCGGCCTCAACCGCCAGGGCGACGGGGGCCAGCACCAGTGATCCCACCAGCATCTGCAGGCCCACGATCATCAGAAGATTGCCGCCGGACGACGCCCCCCGCACCGCCAGCGTCGCCACCGCCAGCGCCAGCGCGCCCGCAACGCACAGCGCAATCCCCGACGGATCAACCCCGCCTGTCACGCGCGTCCCCATGATCAGGATCACGCCGATAAAGCCCGCGACCAGCCCCGCAAGGCCCAGCCGCGACACCCGCTCACCCCGGAAGGCCCAGCCAAGTGCGGCAACGATCAATGGCATGGTCGAGGCGATGATGGCAGCAACCGATGCGGGGATCCACTGCAGGGCAACGAAGTTCAGGCCAAGGTAGAGCGCGTTCTGGCACACGCCGAACACGACAACGGCCAGCCCTTGGGCGCGCGTCAACCGCCAGCTTTGGCCCAGCAGCAGCGCCACGATGATGGCAAGGCTGCCCGAAATCGCAAACCTGACCGCCAGTGTCGTGAAGGGCGGCACCTCGGCCACGATGATGCGCGCCGTGGCAAAGGCCGATGACCACATCAGCGCGAAGGCAAGCCCCATCAGGATGAAACCAGGGCGCATGTCAGCCTTGCGGCGGCTCCCACAACTCCACCGGGTTGCCTTCGGGGTCGTGGACGCGGGCAAAATGGCCGTAGCTGCCATCACCATCCCAGTCCGCCCTTGTTTCAACCGCGATGCCTGCGGCACGCAAGGCGGCGATCATCGCGGCCAGCCCCTCGACCCGCAGGTTCAGCATCCATTGGCGGTCGGCGGGAAAATAATCACTCGTGGCCTTGAAGGGTGCGAACACGGTGGGGCCGGCATCCTGCACCCAAGGGGCACCATCCGTTGGCATGCCGAACCAGTGGCCATACCAGGCCAGCAGTGCGGCAGGGTCCTGCGCCCGGAAGAACAGACCACCGATGCCCGTCACCTTCGCCATCCCAGCACCCGCATTGAAAAAGGCCGCCCCAGATGAAGCGACCCTTTCACCCCTTGGGGGCAAGTGCAAGGCGATCAGCCGTTGACGCTGTCTTTCAGGGCCTTGGCGATGGCGAACTTGACCTGCTTGTCAGCGGCCTTGGTCATCGTCTCGCCCGTGGCGGGATTGCGCACCTGACGTTCAGGGCGGGCGCGGCAGGCCATCTTGCCCAAGCCCGGCAGGGTCACGGTGCCGCCAGCGGCCACTTCGCGCGCCACAACGGCGGCAATCGCGTCCAGTGCGGCACCGGCGGTCTTCTTGTCCCCGCCCATGGCATCGGCCACCGCGGCCACCAGTTGCGTCTTGGTCATCGGTTTCATCATTGTCAGTCCCCTGTGCTTGTTCCGCAGGTTTGCGGCTCCGGCTTTGCTGCCAAAAGGTTTGTGCCGCCAAACACAGGTTTTTGGCGCGCAAATCAAGCCCTTTTGGCCGCCTTTCTTGGGTTATCCGGCGGAAATCCCCGCAAACTGCCCCGAAGTCAAAGGAAAGCCGTCTCTTCAAAGCTGCGCAACTTGCGGCTGTGAATGCGTTCCAGCGGCATCTCGCGCAGGGCCTCCATCGCGGCGATGCCGATCTGCAGGTGCCGGGAAACTTGCGCCTTGTAGAATTCCGATGCCATGCCGGGCAGTTTCAACTCGCCATGCAGGGGCTTGTCGCTGACACAGAGCAGCGTGCCATAAGGCACCCGGAACCGGAATCCGTTGGCCGCAATCGTCGCCGATTCCATGTCCAGCGCCACGGCGCGCGACTGCGACAGGCGCTGCACCGGGCCGGATTGGTCACGCAATTCCCAGTTGCGGTTGTCGATCGTGGCCACTGTGCCCGTGCGCATGATGCGCTTTAACTCATACCCTTCCAGCTTGGTCACGCTTTCAACCGCATCTTCCAGCGCGATCTGAATTTCGGCCAATGCGGGGATCGGCACCCAGATCGGCAGGTCCGCGTCCAGCACGTGGTCTTCGCGCAGATACGCATGCGCCAGCACGAAATCCCCCAGGGACTGGCTGTTGCGCAGGCCCGCGCAATGCCCGACCATCAGCCAGGCATGCGGGCGCAGCACGGCGATATGGTCGGTCGCGGTTTTCGCATTCGACGGCCCGACCCCGATATTGACCAGGGTGATGCCCTGCCCACCCCGCCGTTTCAGGTGATAGGTCGGCATCTGCGGGGTTTTGCCATGCGCCTCAAGCACATCATCGGGCGCACGGATTTCGGCGTCGCCCGTCGCGACAAA
>JAAFHS010000130.1:0-588 GCA_013298485.1 Rhodobacterales bacterium | reverse complement strand
GCGAGCATGCGGCGGGCATAAGCCTCGAATTCGTCCACATAGAACTGATAGTTGGTGAACAGCACATGGTTCTGGAAATGCTTCGGATCTGTCGCCGTGTAATGCGTCAGCCGCGCCAGGGAATAATCCACCCGTTGGGCGGTAAAGGGGGCAAGGGGCTGCGATCCGTCGTGATAGCGTTGCAGGACACCATTCACGATATCGTCGTTCGTCGTGGCTAGGTCCGGCACATCGAACACGTCGCGCAGGCTGAAATCCATCACACCTTCCTGCGGGATGGACACATCCGGGTTGCCTGCCACCGCGAAATGCACGGGGATCGGCGTTTCCGACGGCCCGATATACACGGGTACCTTGTGATGCTGCATCAGAAGGCCGATCTGCTGGGTCAGATAATTGCGGAACAGATCGGGGCGCGTCACGGTCGTCGCATAGGTGCCGGGTGTCGCCACATGGCCAAAAGACATGCGCGAATCCGTCTTGTCAAAGCTTGACACCGTCAGCCTGATTTCCGGGTAAAAGGCCCGGATGCGCTGTGCCGGTTTACCGCCCGTGACCGCCGTGCTGAAATGGCGCGACAGAAAATGC
>JAAFHS010000131.1 GCA_013298485.1 Rhodobacterales bacterium | reverse complement strand
CACCGTGTCATGGCCGACCCCGCCGAAAACACTGTCGTCGCCCGCATCACCGCGCAGGAAGTCATTGCCGTCTTCGCCCGAGACGGTGTCATTGCCTTCGTCGCCCTGGGCATAATCATTGCCCGCACCGGTAAAGATGTTGTCCTGCCCGGTGCCGCCATAGACATTGTCCGCGCCAAGGCCCGACTTGATCGTGTCATCACCGCCATTGGCAAAGATATCGTCATCATCCGGCTGCGCACCCGCATAGATCGCATCACCAGCATCCACCCGGTCGCCATTGCGGTCGACATAGCCCGCATCGATCAGCTCCGACGTGTCATCGCCCCAGATGATGCCATCCGGCCCGCCATTGAAGATCACCTGCTCAATGTTCGAAAATGCGACCGATGTGCCATCGGTGAACACCACCGTGCCGTTTTCGTCGTTCTGCGTGTCATACCGGATCGTCGCCACATCCGACACGAACAGCGTATCGCGGTCATCGCCGCCCTCGCCCCCGTCGATGCTGTCGCCCCGCCCGCCATAGATCGCGTCACTATCATCGCCGCCCAGCAGCGTATCGGCGTCTTCATCCCCGCGCAGCGTATCGGCGCCCGTCCCCCCCAGCAGCGTGTCATGGCCCGTGCTGCCCACCAGATCATCGGCCCCGTCGCCGCCCTCGATCCGGTCATCGCCGTCCACGCCCAGCAGGCTGTCATCCCCCGCCCCGCCCAGCAGCGTATCCGCGCCGCCGCCACCGAACAGCGTGTCACCCTGATCTCCTCCATCGATCAGATCATCGCCGTCCTCGCCATGCAGCACATCCGCGCCCGCGCCGCCGAAAACATCGTCATTCCCCAGGCCGGAAAACACCGTATCGGCACCCCCGCCCGCCCGCACGATATCGTCATCGCGCGCCTCACCCGGCAGGATGGCGTCGCCTGCATCAATCGCGTCGCCCCCCGCATCGGTAAATCCCGCGCCGATCACATCATCGGCCTCTGTCCCATCCACCACGCCATCCGGGCCGCCTGCAAACAGCGCATCCGCCATCACGTTGAAAAACAGGGTGGAATCGTCGACAAAACTGACGGTGCCCGCCGCCCCATCCATCGGATCAAAGGCCATGCCCTGCAGATCGGTCGCGATCAGCGGATCATCCTTCTGGACCCCGTTACCCGTCGTCTCAGGCAGCACGGCACCCGCAGGCGCCCCGCAAAACGTCTGGCTCATGTCACAGGCCTTTCAATCGGAAAATGCACCACCCCTGCCGGTCGCGCAGTTTTCTGTCAGTAAAGTCGCGAGGTTGCGGGAAATTAAGGCAATTTCAGGGGCGTGCACACCGGATTCACGGCGAAATCATGGCATTGTCCGCGTTCCCGCAAAGGCGATTGCCAGACATGCGCCATTCATGCCGTTCTGGAAACAGTCACACAATGGAAACGGGGCCTTTGTTTCCAAAGACCCCGCCCAAACCTGCGGTCCCTGCATCCGCAGGTCCACGCTGCATAACCGTTTACCGCACCAACAACCGGGCTTCGTGCCGCTTCAGCGTCTTGCGCGCCGCCGTATAGCCTTCCAGCCCTTCCTTCGACTTCAAATCTGGGAAAAGTTCAAAGATTTCCGTGCGTTGCGCATTACCCATCCCGTTCAACGTATAGTCGCCCGGCTGGAAGCTTTCGGTCCAGGCCCCGTTCGACAGCACCACTTCATGCTGATCGCACATGAAGTGGATATAGGTCGTCTGCATGCTGTCCACCGCATGCACGCCCGCGCTGCCCACCAGATGCTTGGCCGAAACCAGCACCTCGTGTTCGTCGAAATAAAGCGCCGTGCGGTCATTCGCCACCAGCAACCGGTGGTTCGGGCTGATCATCATGTCCCGCTCCGGCAGCCCGTTGCCAAGGCTGCCCTGCCGCACCAGCACCGGTTTCAGATGTGGCGCTGCCGCCATGTCGGTCCAGCTCAGCGCCTTCTGCCCGATCCAGCGGATTTCCTGCAACCCGTTGTCGCGCGTCACGATTCTGTCGCCTGCGCGCAGCGTCTCCACCGGAACCTCGCCGCGCGGCGTCGCAATCATCGTGCCCGGCGTAAAGCAGGGGATGACATTCTCGATATTGACGAAATTCATCGTCCCCGTCGGGTTGCCATCTGCATCAAGGAACGTGACCGTCCCGTTTTCCGGGTTATCCCGGGAAAAGACGATGTTCAGCGGCCCCGCCCCGCGCAGATCGAGCGTGTCGAAATCATCCCCACTCTCGCTGCCGTCGATGAAGTCGCCGCCATTCGCACCCACGAACACATCGCGGTCCGCACCACCCGTCAGACTGTCCAGCCCCTGCCCGCCGGTGATCGTGTCATTGCCCAGGCCACCGATGACCGTGTCATTGTCGACACCACCGTCAATGCTGTCATTGCCCACGCCGCCAAAGATCAGATCGGCATCGTCCAGACCGAAGATCGTGTCATTGCCCAGGCCCCCGTCAATCGTATCGACCCCGTTGTTGGGCTGCAGATCGCCGTTTGCATCCGGGATATTGACGTTATCGGGGAATTCCGGCCCCAACCCGCCGTACACCAGGTCATTGCCCTCGCCCGCATCGATGCGGTCAGACCCTTCACCACCCACGATGGTATCGTTGCCAATGCCACCCGAGATCGTGTCCGCATCAATGCCACCATCAATATTGTCGTTGCCCGTGCCGCCGAAGATCACGTCGGCATCATCGCCCGTGCGGATCGTATCGTTGCCCGCACCACCAAAGACCGTGTCCAGATCGTTCGTCGGCGTCGGGTCCGCCGGATAAAGCCCGGGGTACCCGATATCCGGCAAGGGCAGACCGCTGCGCCCGCCCGTGTCGATCAGATCATTGCCGTCGTCCTGACCGTAAACCAGATCACGGCCATCCTCGCCAATCAGCGTGTCATTGCCCGTCCCACCGTCCAGCGTGTCCTGGCCGTTGCTGCCATTCAGGCTGTCATTGCCTTCCTGGCCGCGCAGCACATCATTGCCGTCATTCCCGATCAGCGTGTCATGGCCCCAGCCGCCCGCAAGCGTATCGTTGCCCTCATTGCCGCGCAGCTCGTCATTGCCGTCGCCGCCGCGCACAGAATCATCGCCAAGACCAGCCCGAACAGTGTCATTGCCCGCCCCCGCATAAATCACGTCGTCATTGGGTGCATCACCCGGCAGGATCGCATCGCCCCGATCCACGAAATCGCCGTCATTGTCGCCTGTGTAATTCACATCGATCAGGTCATTGCCCGCCGTGCCCGACACGATGCCGTCACGTCCGCCGCCCGGATCGCAGCCGTTGTCCACCGTGTCAGAGACCGAGAAATACTCGACCGATCCGTTGAAATGCTGGTCAATATCGTTGCGGATATCAGGGTTCGACTGACTTTGGCCCGCCCCGATGATCCAGGGCTGGTTGATCTCATCCTGATCCATCGTCAGGCCCGCAGGCACCGGCGCATCAAACACCGTCCCGGTGCGCAGGTTTTCAATCACCAGACGCCCGCCCGCCCCAGTCGCATCCCACGAATACGACAGCTTGATCTCGTCGCAGGCATCCAGGAACCCCGGCGCCGTCCCGAAGGTCTGGGTGCGCCCGTCCGTCTCATGCGCGATCTGGATCGCGCCGTTTTCCAGCACCTCGATCCGGAAGCCGCCATCCGTCTGCCCCACGCTGTCACGCGACAGGATCGTATTCGGCCCGTGGCCGATATGCGCATGCTGGCTGAACTGGATTTCCAGCGTGCCGCGGTCCAGCTGGAAGGACGGATCAACGCCGATCTTCACCAGATCATCATGGCCATCCAGCCGCGCCCGGCCGCCTGCCGCTGACGCACCATTGATGTAAGTCCCGTCCTGGGCCCCATTTCCAAGCGCGGAATCGCGCGCGGATGAACCCGCATCATTAAAACTGTAATGTGCAAACACCGGCATTTTCGCATCCCCACTGCAACACTGGCCCCGGCTCGCGGGTACCATCGACATTCCGTTACGGACGAAACCATCACGGGCCGCCCGCGTGCGACACAAGCAAAGTGAAAAACCACTTCTTGCTCGTGCCAAGTGAGCCGCCTGCGTGGTTCGAGGATGAACAAAACCGCCCTGCCGGCACTCCGGCAAGTCGCTGCATCCCTGCGGTGCAGCATCCTAATGTCGCATTAGTCGGCAGCGTTCCTTCATACTCACCGTGTCAAATCGACACGAACCAATCACAGGCCGCCCCCACGGCCATACGCCCCAGACAATGGGACATGACCTGCTTAAATCGCCGCAACTTTTCAGAAAAGTGGAAAGTGGCAGTACCGCCAAACTCTTTTTGACTTTGCAACTTATGGTTGAAATACCCCTCCGACACTCGCACGCCTTCAGGTTGAGGCATCTGTGATATGCGCAACAATTCCAGAACGGAAACGATAGCTAAATTACTGATATTACAATAAAATAATCAGTTTCAGTCCCTTGAGCGAAGGTTAACTGTTTCGATTCAGAGCGCCGCCACAATTCCGCCGCAGTGCGTTAAATTTCATCACAATTTCGTGCCGATTGCGGCAACACCAAGGCAGACTGTTCTGCGATTCGAATGAAATCCAGCCCAGAAGCCGGTATTGTTTCCGAATCACTGACAATCGACCGCATCCAGGCCGAATCATGTGGCGGAATTCTGCTGGTTCATGGATGGTGCCCGAGGCGAGACTCGAACTCGCACACCTTGCGGCGGAGGATTTTGAATCCTCTGCGTCTACCATTCCGCCACTCGGGCCATCCGGTGCGGGGTTTAGCCGCCCTTTCGGGCGGCGTCAATCACAGCTGATCGGTGCTGAACGTATCGCAGTCCGCAATATCGCCGGACTGAAAGCCGGTCGCAAACCAGCGCGACCGCTGCTCCGACGTGCCATGTGTAAACGTATGCGGCATCGGCTGCTGCCCCGCACTGGCCTGCAGCGTGTCATCCCCGATCCGCCGCGCCGCATTGATCGCCTCTTCCAGATCCGCCCGGTCCGGCGCATTCAAATTCGCCGCATTGCGTGCCCAGACCCCGGAAAAGCAGTCCGCCTGTAATTCGATCTGCACCGAGATGTAATTGCTGTCCTCCTCCGACACCTGTGCGCGTTCCTGATTGGCGCGGCCCAGGATGCCCAACTGGTCCTGCACCCCGTGCGCCACCTCGTGCGCCACCACATAGGCCGCCGCAAAATCCCCCGCCGCCCCCAGACGGCGCTCCAGCGTCGCAAAGAAATCCGTGTCCAGATACACTTTCTTGTCGCCCGGGCAGTAGAACGGTCCAGTGGCCCCGCTTGCCCCGCCGCACCCTGATGAGCTGGTGGTCCCGCTGAACAACACCAGCGTTGGCGCCTGATAGGTGCGCCCCAGCTGATCGCGGAAAATGCCGGCCCAGACCTCTTCGGTATCGGCCAGCGTCACCGACACGAACTGCCCCATCTCCTCGTCCTCGGCCGTCAGCGTGGCCTGTCCGCCGCCCTGCGCACCCGGATCATTCAGCAGGCCCGACACATCGACATCGAAAAACCAGCCCAGCAGCAGCACGATGATCACCCCGGCCCCGCCGATGCCCCCCGCGCGTGCCCCGCCCCCTGCGCGACGGCGGTCTTCGATATTGTTGCTGCCCCTGCGTCCGCGCCATTCCATGCTGATACCCCCAACTGCCACGCCCAGACCTTAGCGTTTGACATCTGACTTCCCAAGCGGTTTTCGCAGCATGCCCTTCCCCCTGCGGAAAAGCACGGGTATGCAGTGGGGCCATGAAGATGCCGATGACACAGACGCGCCTGATCGCCCTTGCCACACTCGGCTCGACCGCCCTTCTGGCCGGGGCCTTCGCCTTTCAGTATATCGGCGGTCTGGCCCCCTGCCAGCTCTGCCTCGAACAACGCTGGCCCCATGCCGCAGCCGTCCTGATCGGCATCATTGCCCTGATCCTCGCAAAGGGGCCCCTTGCCCGCCTGCTGGCGGTCTGTGGGGCCATCGCGGCCGCAGCCACGGCCGGGCTCGGGCTCTATCATACCGGGGTGGAGCGCGGCTGGTGGCCCGGCCCCGACACCTGCTCGGCGGGCGGCAATATCGCGGATCTGAGCAGCGAAGACCTGCTGAACCAGATCCTCGCCGCCCCCGTCATCCGCTGCACCGATGTCGCCTGGCAGATGTTCGGGTTGTCCATGGCCTCGTGGAATGCGGTTCTGTCACTGGCGCTGGTGGTGATCTGGGTGATGGCCGCGGCCAGAAAATAGGGGCTGTCTGCCCCTCTTGGCGCTTTGCGCCAATTCACCCCGAGGATAGTTGAAAACAGAGGAAATCAGCCCAAAAGCCGCGCATGTTCCTGCAGCGCAAAGCGGTCCGTCATCCCCGCCACGTAATCCGCCACGATCCGCGCCAGTTCCACATCCCCCGCCACCGCCGCCACATCCGTGCGCCATTCGCCCGGCAGCAGGCCCGGATCGGCCATGAACAGCGGGAACAATCCGTTCACCACCTCCGTCACCCGCGCCCGTTCCGCCATCACCGATGGCGCGCGGTACATCCGGTGGAACAGGAACGACCTGATCGCCTTCAACTCCTGATACAAGGGCTTGGAAAACCGGATGATCGTCTGCGCCATCCCCCGGATCGCATCCACCGACGCAGGCTGCGCCGCATCCAGCCGCCCCTGCGCCACCGCGATCACATCCTCCACCATCCGCCCGAACACGCGTCTTAGCGCCTCATGCCTGCGCCGCATCGGGTCCAGCCCCGGATAGATCGCATCTACTTCCGCAAAGGCCGGCCCCGTCACCGGCAGCGCCATCAGATCCTCTTCCGTGAACAGGCCCGAGCGCAGGCCGTCATGCAGGTCATGGTGGGAATAGGCCACATCATCCGCAATCGCCGCCACCTGCGCCTCGGCACTGGCAAACGTGTCCAGCCCCAGGTCCCATTCCGCATT
>JAAFHS010000013.1 GCA_013298485.1 Rhodobacterales bacterium | reverse complement strand
GTCATAGATGATCCGCGTGGCGGCGGTCTGCGCAACAGCCGCGTTTGACGATTGAAACTCGGCCCGGGTCAGCCCGCCAGCGGCGTGATTGCCAAAGCCCGCGCGCGCCAAGTGGATCACGTCATTGCCCGAAATAGCAAAGTCTGTGATCGTGTCGCCACCATCGGATGCAGCGCTGAAGACAAATTTGTCATCCCCGGTGCCGCCCGACAGCCGGTCGCGCCCCGCCCCGCCATCCAGCGTATCCTGACCGTCCCCGCCGCGCAGCACATCCGTGCCAAGCCCGCCTGATAACCGGTCTGCCCCGCCATTGCCCGTCAGCTTATCGTTCCCCGCCAACCCATAGAGCCGGTCGGCAAGGGCGGTTCCCGTCATCACGTCACGGGCCGCTGTGCCTGCGTCATACATGCCATTGGCAAAGGTAGAGGCCGGGCGGTTGTCACCGCCCCACCAGGGGGCCGTCCCGGTATTTGCGGCGACGACTGCATCGGCCCGTGGCTCGCCCACGTAATCGGGGCCTTTCCACAACCCGTAATCGCCCCAGGGGCCAGGCCGACCCGTGTCGGAATACCATGCAAAAGGCCCCGTCCCGACCGTGGCCCAGGCGGCAAGTTCGGCCTCGTACACCGCTTTCATCTCGACCGATTGGCTGAACCGGATGGCAAAATCGGTCAGGGCCGGATCGGGGTTGTCGGATTGGTTCAACAGCAGCGCGCCGCCTTCGTAAACCATGAAATCCAGCCCGTACTTGTCGGCCAGGGCGCGGCCCGCCTGCCAGTTGGGCAAAAGTTCGGTATTCAACTGGTTGATCAGAAAATCCCGCGCCCGGCCAAAGCCGCCATCGGCATCTGTCATCCAGTCGCGCAGCATATCGGCGGTGGACATGTCGGGCGCATACCACGTCAGGTAGCCATCCGTGGCAATCACGTCAAACGCCGGTGGTGTCGCGTTCGCGCCGCCTTGTGCCGCAAGGCCCGCCGCCTTCAGCATCGCCTCGGCCTCGCCCGTCTCGAACATCACATCGTCGACCGTCAGCGTGGGCCGCAGCAGGTTTGAATTTGCCCCGAATTCTGCGGTGAAAATCTTCGCCATGTTCGCCGCCTCGGTTCCGTAGAACCGGCCCGCCGCGAAATCCATACCACTGAAATCGCGCGCGCCGCCTGCCTGAAAATAGGCATATTGGTCAAAGATCGTGGTCCAGTATTCGTTCGAAAACTCGACCTGCAGCTTCAGTCCCGGATCAAGATTGGCCTTCACATAGGCTGCTGCGGCGCGCATGTAGTCGTCAGATGCCGTATGCGGGATGTTGATCCACAGGTCGGACCGCGTTTCATTGGCGATATCGACCAGCAGCTCATATGGCATGCCGCGCCCGTAAAGGCCCCAGTCGGCCTGATCGGCGGTTTCGACATTGCGTGTCCACTCCACGCTGGTGGGAAAGTTCGTGCCCTGCCAGTCATGCGTGCGCAGCACCCGGAAATCATCAATGCGGTCAAACCAGGCGGGGTTGAAGCGTTCCCCCGCAGCGACAAGATCGGCGTCCCGCACATCGTAAATCTTGATGTCACGGATGTGGTTGCCGGTGTTGTTCGGATCCGTCGACACCAGGTTGACGGTCAGGCCGTCCTGCTGCGGATTGCCCGCGTCATCGGTATAGTCTGGCACGAAATCGATCAGGATCTTGTTCGGCCCGATCACCGTATAAGGCTTTGAAACCTCGATGGACCCTTCGCCCTGCCATTCCATGATGAATTGCCGGGCCGGGAGGACATTGCCATAAAAGACATTGGTATAGATCGACGTCGGCGCGCCGTTGATGACGGGCAGGTCCGTGACCCATCCCTTTTCATCCCGCTGCAACTCGTTTGCTTGCAGCACCACCTCGCCCTGCGGGGTGAAATAGCGCCACAAATCTGTGCCCTTCATCAAATCCAGCGTCACAAAGATATCGCCGTAAGGATCGGGTCTGCCACCAAGGTTCAATGCTTGCGAAGGTCCAGTTGTCATCATCACGCTCCATCACCATTACATGAGGACAGGCTAACCAGCGAAGATGACGGTTCAAATGCGCGATTGTCGCAGGATGCGCCTCCAGCGGCTTTGCGCCTGTGACTGCCGCGCCAATCGGCGGCGGCGCGTCTAATTGCGCCCTGCCAGCAGCCGGTCGAGCGATAGCGCCCCCGCACCCTTGCCGATCAGGATGGCCAGCAACAGCACCCACAACGCGCGCTGATCCAGAATCACCGCATCCGATATCCGGTCGAACCAGGCGCCCACGGTTTCCGGCGCGGCCTTGTGGCCGAAGATATCGGTCAGGCTTTGCACCACCACAAACCCCACCATCCCCAGCGCCGCCAGCCGCGTGAACAGCCCCAGCACGATCAGAACCGGCAGCACGAATTCGGCCAGCGTCCCCGCCAGCACGACAAGGGTCTGCCATCCTGCCATCTGGCTTGCGTCATAGCCCGCGGCCTCGAACACGCGCGGAAAAATCTGGGCATAGGCACCGACCGATGGCGACAACAGGCTGTCGCCGATCTTGGTCAGGCCGGATGCCCAGAAATACCCAAACAGCACGGCGGCAAAGATGATGCGTGCGAGCAGGGGCAGCACCTCATCCGAGGCACGCGAAAAAAGTGCAGCCTGTCGGCGATAAAGGTCAAGCAAGGCGGTCATCCGGTCACTCCAATGGTCATGGATTATCTGGCATCGCCCACAAGCGCGCCTGCCTGAAACAACAGGGCAAGAAGGATCGATGGATCATGCGCAGGCTCCTTTGCGGCGGCAGCACTTGCGGCCTGCAGCAGCGTATCGCCCGCCTGCAGCGCCGCGATCATCGCGGCATCGGCCGGGCTGATCCGGTGGACCTGCACATCAAAGGCGCGGTCGCGCAGGATCAGCGCGCATTCGGCACCCCCAGCTTTGATGGCGGCAGGCGTCTGCCCGGGCTGATGGCTGTGCCAGATCGTGAAAACCGGGTGATCCGACAGGATGGCCTGCACCGATGCATGCAGCGGGATCGCCGCATTCCCGCCCGCGGCGGCGATAGCCTGCAAGGCGTCGGGGCCCAGCGGCGTATCATCGGCGGCATGATAGGCCACCCCCCGCGCCAGTTCGACCCGCGCGACATCGGCCATATAGGGATAATCCGCCAGCGGTGGAAACGCCGCCAGAAACCCCGGGAACGCATCGCCCCACAGCATCAGGATGGGTGTCTGCGGGCGATGCTTATCCGCAAAGGTGCCCGCCATCTGTGCAAAGAACGCATCCCCCACCAGCCGCGCGGTCACCGGAAAGCGTACCGCCAGCGCCTGTGACAGGCTGTAGCGCACGTTGTTGCGGTAAACGCCATAGCGCAGCACAGCCTCGGCCGGATCGCGGGCGGTGACGCCGTCGGGCAGGGTGCCGGACACAAGGCCCGCCGCGAAAGTGCGCTGAAATTCAGGATGCCCGCGCATGCACCCCGCCCTGCCCGCGCAGGATGCGGTCCGCGCGCGCCGCCTCTGCCATCAGCACGTCAAAGGCGGGCACATCATTGTCCCATTCCACCAGCGTGGGCCGCGCGCCGATCTGCGCGATCAACTCGGCATAAAGCGTCCAGACGGGTTCGGCCACGGGTGCGCCATGCGCATCAATCAACAGCGGACCCGAAGGCAGATCTTCGACCGCATGCCCGCCAAGATGGATCTCGCGCACCGCCTGCAGGGGAAAATCGGCGAGATAAGCGCGTGCATCCGTATGGTGATTGGTGGCGGATACAAAGACATTGTTCACATCCAGCAGCAGCCCGCACCCGGTGCGGCGCACCACCGCGGCCATGAAATCGGTTTCGGCCATCGTTGACTGTTCGAAAAGTACATAGGTCGATGGATTTTCCAGCAGCATCTGCCGCCCAAGGGCCGCCTGCACCGCGTCGACATGATCGCAGACCGTGGCCAGCGTTTCCGCCGTATAGGGCAGCGGCAGCAGGTCGTTCAGATAGCCGTCATCATGGCTGGACCAGGCCAGATGTTCGGAAAAGCTGTCAGGCTGATACCGGTCGCACAGGGATTTCAGCCGCCCCAGATGTGCGGCATCCAGCGGCCCCGCCCCGCCGATCGACAGGCCCACCCCGTGGATCGAGATCGCATAATCACGGCGCAGCAGCGCCAGTTGCGCATGGGGCCTGCCCCCGCCGCCCATGTAGTTTTCGGCATGCACCTCGAAAAACCCAAGTGCGGGGGGTTTTTCCTGGATCGCAGGCAGATGTTCAGGCTTGAACCCGACACCGGTCGCTGCGGGCAAGGTGGACCTGATCATGGGGATGCTCCGCTAGGGCGCGTAGATGGGGTGGCTGTGATGTGCCACCCCGCGCGTGCCGGGATCAGGACTCGACCGCCTCAAGCGTGCCACGGCCGTTCGGCGTTTCAATCGTGGTGCAGGTGCCTGCCGGAACCAGCTTCCACGCATCCGTCTGGTAATCCGTCGTCGAGGTGCCTGCGCAGGTCGTGCCCGCACCTGCGGCGCAGTCATTCTCGCCCGCCAGCGACACGCCATAGCACTTTTCCTTCTCGCCCTCGGCAAAGGCTGCCGTGCCTGCCAGCATGGTCAGGGTGGCGGCCAGTGTCGCGGTCAGGCCGAGTGTGGATTTCATCATCGTCATTCTGCACCTCCGTTTGTTACGGCAACGACCCCGTGCAGGGTCCTCGCATCCGGTATTCCTACAACATGATCCGCAGCTTACGATGCTGATGATATCACCGTTCACGCAGTGGTGTCCGAAAACCAATGAAATGTGAGCGGGGGTGGCCGCCCCTAAAGCGTGTCGCGTCTGATCGGGTTCAGCCGATCAGACGCGACACGCAACATTCACCGGCGGTTCTTGTCTTGGCTCACCTTCAATCTGAATCAGATTGAAGGTGAGCCGCCCTAGCGCGCCAGCAGATCGCGCAACTCATACAGCAGCGACAATGCCTCCATCGGCGTCATTCCATCAGGATGTGCCGCCACCAGCCGAGCCTCGACCGCCGATTCCTTTGGGGGCGGGGCAGCAGCCTGCGGGGGCCGGGCATGAAACAGCGGCAGATCGTCAATCAGCGCCTTTTGCCGCGCCCCGCCTTCGCGCTCCCCTTTTTCCAGCGCCTCCAGTACGACTTTCGCCCGTTCGATCACTGCGGGCGGCAGGCCCGCCAACCGTGCCACCTGCACCCCGTAAGACCGGTCCGCCGCACCCTTCTTCACCTCGTGCAGGAAGATGACGTCGCCTTCCCATTCCTTCACGGTTACGGTCGCATTTTCCACGCCAGCCAGTTTCCCGGCCAGCGCGGTCATCTCATGGTAATGCGTGGCAAACAGCGCGCGGCAGCGGTTCACGTCATGCAGATGTTCCAGCGTTGCCCAGGCAATCGACAGCCCGTCATAGGTTGCCGTCCCGCGCCCAATCTCATCCAGAATGACCAGGGCGCGGGCATCCGCCTGATTCAGGATCGCGGCTGTTTCCACCATTTCAACCATGAAGGTCGACCTGCCCCGCGCCAGATCATCCGCCGCACCAACCCGGCTGAATAATTGACTGACAAGGCCCAAATGTGCCTTTTCTGCCGGTACGAACGACCCCGCCTGCGCCAGAAGTGCGATCAGCGCGTTCTGCCGCAGGAACGTCGATTTGCCCGCCATGTTCGGCCCTGTCAGCAGCCAGATGGCGGGCGTATCCCCTTCGGTCAGCGCGCAATCATTGGCCACGAACGGCCCTGTCCCCTGCCGCCGCAGCGCGCGCTCCACCACCGGATGCCGCCCGCCCAGGACCGTGAAGGCGCGGCTGTCATCGACCTGCGGCTCTACCCAGCCTTCGGCGGCCGCAAGGTCCGCAAGCCCCGCTGCCAGATCAATCTCGGCCAGCCCGCGTGCCGCAGCCCCGATCGGCCCCGCATGCGCCATGATCGCCTCGCGCAGCGCGCCGAAATGCGCGCGTTCAATCTCCAGCGCGCGGTTGGCTGCGTTCAGGATGCGCGTCTCGATCTCGGACAGGGGCAGGGTCGTGAACCGCACCTGCCCCGCCGTGGTCTGCCGATGGATAAAGGTCTGGTTCAGCGGGGCCGACAGCATCTTTTCGGCATGCGTCGGTGTGGTCTCGATGAAATAGCCCAGCACGTTGTTATGTTTGATCTTCAGGCCCGGAATGCCACTTTGGGCCACATAATCCGCCTGCATCCGCGCAATCACGCTGCGCCCTTCGTCGCGCAGGGCCCGTGTGTCATCCAGATCGCTATCATAGCCTGATGCGATGAACCCGCCGTCCCGCACCAGCAGCGGGGGTTCGGCCACCAATGCGGCCTCCAGCAGGGCGATCACCCGGTCATGCCCCTGCAGTGCCATCTGGGCCGTCACCAGCAGATCCGGCACATCCTGCAGTGCGGCCGCAATGCCGCGCGCTTGTGTCAGGCCCGCGCGGATCACGCCCACATCACGCGGCCCCGCCCTGTCAAGCGCGATGCGTGACAGCGCGCGGTCCATATCCGGGGTGCGCCGCAGATCGGCCCGCAGATCATTGCGCAAACGCCCCTGTTCCAGCAGAAACCGTACCGTTTCCAGCCGCGCATGGATCACCGGCAGGTCGCAGGACGGGGCCGCCAGCCGCCGCTCCAGCAGCCGCGCGCCTGCCGCTGTGACCGTGTGATCCACTGCTGCCAGCAGTGATCCCTCGCGCCCTCCCGACAGCGCGGTTGCGATTTCAAGGTTGCGCCGGGTGGCCGCATCGATCTGTACCGTGCCGCCCGCGTTTTCCTTGATCGGCGGCTGCAGCAGCGGCAACTGCCCGCGCTGGGTCAGATCAAGATAGTCGATCAGCGCGCCCATCGCGGCCAGTTCCGCCCGGTCGAACACCCCGAACCCCTCAAGCGAGGCCACCTGAAACAGGGCGCATAGCCGCCGTTCTGCGTTCGTCGAATCAAAGCTGCCACGCGCCATCGGTGTCATGGCGGCCCCAAAATCAGTGACTAACATGGCCAGATCGCGTTCCTGATCCTCGTTCAGCAGAACCTCGCGGGGGGCAAGCCGCGCCAGCTCCGGCCCCAGCCGTGCCTGCGAACAGGGGATCACCCGGAACTCCCCGGTCGAGATATCGGCCCAGGCCAGTGCCGCCTGATCGCGCACCTCGGCGTAAGCTGCGAGGTAATTATGCCGCCGCGCCTCCAGCAGCGCGTCTTCGGTCAGGGTGCCGGGTGTGACAAGGCGGACGACATCACGCCGGACCACCGATTTCGACCCGCGCTTTTTCGCTTCGGCTGGGTCTTCCATCTGTTCGGCGATGGCCACGCGAAACCCCTTGCGGATCAGGGTCAGCAGATAGCCTTCTGCCGCATGCACCGGCACGCCGCACATCGGGATATCGACGCCCTGATGCAATCCCCGCTTGGTCAGCGCGATATCCAGCGCCGCCGATGCCGCGACGGCGTCTTCAAAGAACATCTCGTAGAAATCACCCATCCGATAGAACAGCAGGGCCCCCGCATGATGCGCCTTGATCGCATGATACTGCGCCATCATCGGCGTGACGGAATCTTCACTCACGGCAGCGTCCCCCAAAAGTCTAGGGACATTAGCCAATCATCGGACATCCCGGAAGGGTCAGTGCGCAAAAGGAGCCGCATCACCCCAAAGTTCACGCACCCGCGCATCGCGTCCGCAGGATTCGCGATAGAATTTATAGGCATTCGCCTTGGTCTTGGGGCCCCGGCGTGTCAGCACGATATCGTTCTGCAGATAGTAATCCTGATGATAGGCGTCAGCTGGCCAAAAGGTTTGCGCCTGCAGGACCGGGGTCACGACGGGCTGCCCCAGATCGGCCTCGGCGGTGGCGAGTGCGGCGTCGGCGATATCCTTTTCCGCCTGGTTCGCGACGAAAATCGCGGTGCGGTAGGTATCGCCGCGATCACAGAACTGCCCGCCCGCATCGGTGACATCGACGGACCGGAGGAACATCTGCAACAGCTGCGCATAGGACAGTTGCGCCGGATCATAGGTGATCTCGACCGCCTCGTAATGCCCGGTGCCGCCATCGCTGACCTGTTCATAGGTCGGGTTTTCGACCGATCCGCCGGTAAAGCCGGATACAACCCCGGTCACCCCCGGCACACTTTCAAAATCGCTTTCAACGCACCAGAAACAGCCCCCTGCCACCACCGCCTTGGCCGTTTCGGCCTGGGCGGCCCCGGCTGTGATCAGGGCAATCATCAGGGAAAGGCGCAGCATGGAACGGCTCCTGTAGGGTTTACGCTATCAACCCGCGAAAGCCTGTTCCGTCCACTCACCCCCGCGTGAGGTCACGCAGCCGTGAAAACGCCCCCTTGGCGGCATCCGCGCCCCGGCATAGCGTGGCGGCAAAGGGAGCACGCGCATGACCGACAATATATCCACCCACCAGGCCGAAGACGATGCCCGGAACGAGGCGATCCAGATCTGGGTCAACGGGGCCATCGTGCCAAAGGCACAGGCGATGGTATCGGTCTACGATTCGGGCTTCATGCTGGGTGATGGCGTGTGGGAAGGCATCCGCCTTTACAACAACCGCTGGTCTTTCATGGATGAACATATTGACCGGCTGTTCGAGGCGGCAAAGGCGATTGATCTGGATATCGCACGCAGCAAGGATCAGGTGATTCAGGCCGTGTTAGACACACAAATGGCCAACGGCATGGTGAATGATGCGCATGCCCGGCTGATGGTGACGCGGGGGGTCAAGACGCGGCCCTTTCAGCACCCGAAGCTGAGTCGGCAAGGGCCGACCATGGTCATCATCATGGAACATTCGCGGCAGAAACTGCCCCGCCCGATCAAGCTCGCCACCGTGCCGCACCTGCGCGGCCTGCCGATGACGCAGGACCCCAAGCTGAACAGCCATTCGAAACTGAACTGCATCCTCGCCTGCATCGCCGCCGAAAAGGCCGGCGCGGATGAGGCGCTGATGCTGGATGTGCATGGTTTCGTGAACACAACGAACGCCTGCAACTTCTTTATCGTGAAAAAGGGGCAGGTCTGGACCAGCACGGGCGATTACTGCATGAACGGCATCACCCGCCAAAAGGTGATCGACCTGTGCCGTGCGAATGCCATCCCGGTGTTTGAGCGGAACTTCAGCCTGGTCGATACCTATGCGGCGGATGAGGCGTTTCTGACGGGCACCTTTGGCGCGCAGACCCCGGTGGGCCATATCGACGGGCGGCAGATCGGGACAGGGCAGATGGGGCCTGTGACCGAACGCCTGCGCGGCCTTTACAAGCAGATGGTGGGCGCATGAGAATCGCGATGTGGTCCGGTCCCCGGAACTTGTCGACGGCAATGATGTATGCCTTTGCCGCGCGCGGTGATTGCGTGGTCTGGGACGAGCCTTTTTACGCCGCCTATCTGGAAGCGACAGGGATTGACCACCCCATGCGGGACGAGATTATTGCCGCACATGACCCGGACCCAGACCGCATTGCCGCCACCTGCAAAGGTCCGGTGCCGCAGCATCAACGGCTGTTTTACCAAAAACACATGACCCTGCACATGATTGACGGTTTTGATCGGCGCTGGATGCGGGCCTGCAGCAATGTCTTCCTGATCCGTCATCCGGCGCGGGTGGTGGCGAGCTATGCCAAGAAACGCGAAGGCCCGACGCTCGACGACATCGGTTTTATGCAGCAGGAACAGTTGTTTGACGAAGTGGCGGGCTGGTCGGGCAAGACCCCGGTCGTGATTGACAGCGACGATATCCGCGCCGATCCGGAAGGCATGCTGCGCAAGCTGTGTGCGGCCTTGGGCATTGATTTCACCCTGAAAATGCTGCGCTGGCCAGCGGGCGGCAATGCCGCAGATGGTGTTTGGGCACCGCACTGGTATGCTGCCGTGCATCGCAGTACGGGGTTTGAGGGGGCCGAAGGGCCGCTGCCCGCGCTGGGCGGGGCCTATGCCGATCTGGCGGCCCTGGCCCTGCCGCATTACGAACGCCTTGCTGCCCATCGCCTGTAGTTGCATCAACCAAGGAGCCCGCCCCATGAAGTGGTACCTGACGTTCATCGCGGCACTTGCCCTGCATAGCCCGGCGGCGGCACAGGAGGGCGACCTTGCACCACTGATCGACGCCATGGGCGGTGGCGATTGTGCGGACGGTGATCTGACCTGCGTCACGATGATGATGCCCCGCAACCATTTCGCCAATGATCCCGACGTCAGTCTGCCCATCACCTTTGCGGTCAGCCTTGCGACGGAACCCAGCAAGGGCACACTGATCTATGTTGTCGGCGGGCCGGGTGGCAGCGGGTTGCAAGTGGCCGACGGCTATCTCGCCGCGATGGACGAATCCTTGGTGGCGCAGATGAACATCGTGTTCTTCGATCAGCGCGGTGTCGGGCCGGATCACGGGTTCAGCTGCCTTGACGCGCAAGTGGCACTGGACACCGCCGAAATGTCGGTCGCCAATCCGGATGCGGCCATCGCGATCGCGCAAACCTATGTCACCGACTGTATCGCGCAGATCGAGGATAAGGCGCTGCTCGCCTATCTCGGGACCGATCAGGCGATCCGGGATATCGAGGCGTTTCGCCAGGCGATCGGTGCGCCCAAGGTCTGGGTTTACGGCGAAAGCTATGGCACCCAGTTCGCACAGGAATATGCCACGGCCTTTCCTGATGCGATCAGCGGCGTTATCGTTGATGGCACTGTCGATCTGAACCTGTCATTCGCGCAGTTTTACCGATCCTACACGGCGGCGTCAGAGAATATTCTGGCCCGCGTGCTGGCCGAATGCGATGTGATCCCGGCCTGCCGCGATGACATGCAGGGTTCGGCCACGGATGCCTATGACAGGCTGGCTGCACGCATTGATACAGGCCCGGTTGCGGTGGATTTTCCCCTGGCGGCGGGCGGCACTGAACAGCGGTTCCTGACGGCGGCGATGCTGGAAAACAACGCGTTCTATGCGCTTTATGGCCCCAGTGGGCGCGCCGCGTTTCTGCGCAGCCTTGCGGCGGCAGAACGCGGTGACCTGCTGCCAATGATGCGGCTGGGATATGCGACGTTCACGATGAATTCGGAAACCCAGGAGGGCGTGTTTGATCCCGGATATTCCCCCGCGGGTTACTACGCGATCAACTGCGCGGATTATGCCGAAGCGGAAGGTGACCCTGCGGCCACGGCGCTGGCCATCATGGCCGAGGCTGCGGAATATGCCAAGACCAACCCGCGCCTGTTGCGGACGTATTTTTCTGAACGCCTTGTTTGCGCGCTGTGGCCGCACCGGGGTGCGGTGCAGCGGCCCGAACCCTTTGCCGGCGGTGATTACCCGACGCTGGTGTTGAACAGTGATACGGACCCCATCACCCCGGCGGCGCAGGCCTATGCCGTGTTCGACAATGTGCGGAACGGCCATATGGTGCTGATGCAGGGCGGGCCGCATGTCATACTTGGTCTGGGCCTCGCCTGCCCCGACCGGATCGTATCAAACCTCGTGCTGGGTGGTGTGGCCCCTGACGCCCCCCTGCAGCTGTGCGAGCAGGAATTTCTGGAAGGCTATGTTCCCCTGACCCTGACGGATCCAATGGCCAGCGCCGATCCCCTTGCCGTGGCACGCGCCGTAGAGACGGAGTTGCTGGAATATCCGGAGCTGACAGATTGGGATGCGGAAGGATCGGTTTCCGTTGCCTGCGATCATGGCGGCAGCGTCACGGAAACGGCAGCCCCGGCCAGCTATGACTATGTGTTTGCGGCCTGCGCACTTTGGCCCGGTCTGGTGGTCGATGGCACGGGGACCGAGGTTTTGCTAGATGAAGGTGCGGATGGCATCACGCTGGCCCTTCGTGCGTCGGGCGCGCATTCGGGCGATCTGACCTATCGGCACAACTACACGACCGAGGCTGTCAGCCTGTCGGGCACTTATGATGGCAAGGCGGTCGCCACGCCAAGGCCCGCGCCATGACGACATTTCGTCTGACGCAGGATTGCCTCTGAACCGCGGTTGGGGTCAGATTTGGCGCAATGGTGGGGGATCGGATGTTGACGAAAGACAAAGCTCAGATGCGTGCGGCGCGAGTGTACCGCGGCACGGGCGACGGTGATCTGGCGGATCTTGTGGCGGCGACGGCCCGGCAGACCGATCCGGCGGATTATCCCTTTGCCGCCGCCGTGGACAAGAATGTGCTGATCTATGATTGCGCGGCACTGACCCCGATGTTGCAAACCGAAGGTGACCGTCGCCTTCTGATGGCGGAATGGGCCGATGCGCTGCTGTCCGGGCCGGGCGTTGTGGTGCTGAAAAAGGCGGAGCCTGACCACGCGATGATCGACGCGGCATCGGACATGTTCCGCGCGCTGATCGCGGCACAGAATGCGGCGGGCACAGGCGGGGGCGATCATTTTGCCAAACCGGGGGCGAATGACCGCATCTGGAACAGCCTTGAAAAACATTGCCTTGCCGACCCTGCGAATTTCGCGCGCTATTATGGCAACCCCTATCTCGCGTTGATTTCGGAGGCGTGGCTGGGCCCGCACTACCAGATGACGGCGCAGCTGAATGTGGTCAATCCGGGCGGGGCCGCGCAGTCGCCGCACCGCGACTATCATCTGGGGTTCCAGTCGGCGGGCGATATCGCGCGCTATCCCCTGCATGTGCAGCGGTTTTCACCGATGCTGACGCTGCAGGGGGCGATGGCGCATGTCGATGCGCCGATGGAGACGGGGCCGACGCTGCTGCTGCCCTACAGCCAGCTGTGGGATGAGGGGTATCTGGCGATGGGCCGCGATGATGTGCGGGCGCATTTCGCGGCGCATCATGTGCAATTGCCGCTGGAAAAGGGGGATATGCTGTTCTTCTCGCCCGCACTTTTGCATGCGGCGGGGTCGAACAGATCGGCGGATGTGCGGCGCATGGTCAACCTGTTTCAGGTGTCATCGGCCTATGGGCGTGCGATGGAAACGGTGGACCGCGTCGCGATGGTCAAGGCGCTGTATCCGGTGCTGCGGGCGGCACGGAAAGACGGCAGCCTGACGGCCGCGCAGATCGCCTGCGCTGTTGCGGCCAGTGCCGAAGGCTACAGCTTTCCCACCAACCTTGACCGCGACCCGCCCGTTGGCGGGCTGGCCCCGAAAAGCCAAGCGGCCCTAGTGATGGAGGCTTTGGCGGGGGATTGGGGGCAAGACCGGCTGTTTGTGGCGCTGGATGCGCAGATGGACAAAAAGCGCAGCTGAGGCGGATCAGAGATCGATGGCGATCACCAGCTCGCCATCCTCAACCTTACCCGTCTTGCGAAACCCGAAGCGTTCATAGAACCCCAGATTGCTGTGGGTTTCGTCGGCCACATGCGCCGTCAGGCGCGCACAGCCCCAGGCCCGGGTTTGGGTGAAGGCCTCCGCCAAGGCAGCAGCACCATAGCCGTTGCCCTGAAATTCCGCACCAATCATCAACCGCCAGAGATAGGCTGCTGTCCGGTCTGCGTCAGGCTCTGGCGCTGTATGACTGTCCCACGGGTATTCGCCCGGATGGATCATCGCCATCAGGCCGACCAGTGTGTCGCCATCCCAAAGCCCCCAGACGTAGGAACCCGTCTCATAAGCCGCCTGCGCCAGTGTCTTGGCATTGCTCGACACAAGGTCCGCCTGATCCGCCCGCACCGTCAGCCCGATCAGCGGCAAAACATGGTCGCGCAAGACCGGACGGCGGGTCAGCATCACTTGACCCGTGCGTTCCGCGTGGCGATCAGCTTCAGGCGCAGGGCGTTCAGCTTGATGAAACCTGCGGCGTCCTTCTGGTCATAGGCGCCTGCATCTTCCTCAAACGTCACATGCTTTTCGGAATAAAGGGAATGATCCGACCACCGCGCCACGGTGCGCACCGATCCCTTGTACAGCTTCAGCCGCACCGTCCCGGTGACATGTTCCTGGCTTTTGTCAATCAGGGCCTGCAGCATCTCCCGCTCAGGGCTGAACCAAAAGCCGTTGTAGATCAGTTCCGCATAGCGCGGCATGATGCTGTCTTTCAGATGCCCTGAACCCGCATCCAGAGTGATCTGTTCGATCCCCCGGTGCGCCTCCAGCAAAATCGTCCCGCCCGGCGTTTCGTAAAGGCCGCGCGATTTCATGCCGACAAAGCGGTTTTCCACGAGGTCGAGCAGGCCCACGCCATGTTTGCCCCCCACCTCATTCAGCCGGGTCAGGATCGTGGCGGGGCTCAGCGCCTTACCATTGATCGCCACCGCATCGCCGCTTTCGAAAGTGATCTCGATGTATTCAGGCGTATCGGGGGCTTTTTCCACCGGCGTGACACGCTGATACACGAATTCCGGTGCCTCAACCGACGGGTCCTCCAGCACCTTGCCTTCGGAGGAGGTGTGCAAAAGGTTCGCGTCCACCGAAAACGGGGCCTCGCCACGCTTGTCCTTGGCAATCGGGATCTGGTGTTCTTCGGCAAAGGCTAGCAGTGACGTGCGGCTGGACAGCGACCATTCCCGCCAGGGCGCGATCACCCGGATCGCGGGGTTCAGGGCCAGCGCCGAAAGCTCAAATCGCACCTGATCATTGCCCTTGCCCGTGGCCCCATGCGCCACGGCATCAGCCCCCACCTCGGCCGCGATGCGCACCAGGTGCTGCGAGATCAGGGGGCGCGCGATGGATGTGCCCAGCAGATACAGCCCTTCATACAGCGCATTGGCGCGGAACATCGGGAAGACGAAGTCGCGCACGAATTCTTCGCGCACATCGACGATATGGATGTTTTCCGGCTTGATCCCCATCAGCAGCGCCTTCTGGCGGGCAGGCTCCAGCTCCTCGCCCTGCCCCAGATCGGCGGTAAAGGTGATCACCTCGCAGCCATATTCGGTTTGCAGCCATTTCAGGATGATCGAGGTATCAAGGCCGCCGGAATAGGCAAGGACGACTTTCTTCGGGGCATTCTTGGCGGGCATCAACAGGCTCCACAGGATGGGGAAACGGTGCAGGCGTGCAGTATTGGTTTTTCCTCAGCGGAACAAGACTGATTGGCCTTTTGCGCCGCACGCGGTAACAACAGGCATGACTGATTTCGCCCAATCCGCCCGCGCCTGTGCCACCGCCCTGCGAGAGGTGTTTCCCGAAACGCCGTTGCAGCGGAACGACTATCTGTCAGGCCGATATGATGCCGATATCTGGCTGAAGCGCGAAGATCTGTCGCCGGTGCGCAGCTATAAACTGCGCGGGGCGTTCAATGCCATGCGCAAGGTGCGCAGCAACCAACCCGACCAGACGCGCTTTGTCTGTGCCAGTGCGGGCAATCATGCCCAAGGGGTGGCCTTTGCCTGCCGCCATTTCGGGGTGCAGGGCGTGATTTTCATGCCGGTCACGACGCCACAGCA